>JAKLGN010000012.1 GCA_022710665.1 Methanoregula sp.
TTGTCTTTGTCAACGACTGCTACCAACTCGTTCACTCCAACGTATATGTTTCGGCGAAAAGAAAAAAAGGGTTTCTATTATGGCCTCCCATCTCCAGGAGAAATGAACTGAGGAAACGTCTTTTGGTGTCCGTTTGATCCCTGTTCGTGCGGAAATTCTCCTTCATGAAGTTTTCCCACTTTTATCTGGGATGGATGTCTTTTGGTGACCCACGCCGTAATGCAGGGGAATGCACCGTCTCAGGGAAATGCCTCCGGTACCCGCCTTTTTCCATGGGAACCACGGATGATGAAAAACCTGATCCTGAAAATGGTGCTCTTCTAAAAAGCCCTGTTACCTTCATCAACCCATCGAAAAAGAACAAAGGGATACGAGGGTGATATTACTTCTTCTCCAGCCCGAGCACATCGCTCATGCTGTATATGCCGGGCTCTTTTCCGGCCACCCAGCGAGTTGCGAGGAGAGCCCCGCTGGCAAAGACGGACCGGTCGTACGCCCGGTGGGAGATCTCGATGGTCTCGAAGTTCTTCGAGAACAGCACCTTGTGGTCGCCGACAATATCCCCCCCTCGTATGACATGCACCCCGATCTCATTCTTCCGCTCGGTCATTCCCTCGCGCCCGTACATCTTCTGACGGGCACCTGCCTCCTCGTCGAGGATCTGGAGAATGGTCTTTGCCGTTCCGCTGGGTGCATCCTTCTTGTTCCGGTGATGGGCTTCGATCACCTCGATATCATAGTCCCTGAGGAGCCGGCCCGCATTGCGGAGTAACTGCCAGAAGATATTCACGCCGACAGAGAAGTTGCTTGAGATGACAGCAGGAACCCGCCCCTGAATTGCAGTCTCCATCTCCCGTCGCTGGTCCGAAGTGACTCCGGTCGTTCCGACAATAAGCGCAACATTGTTGCGGGCAGCCATCTTCACGTTCTCCACCACAGCGTTTGCAACGGTAAAATCGATCAGTACATCTGCCTTCGTCTTTTTCAACAGGGCATCGGCATCTTTCGAATCAACGATCCCGGCACCGAAGAACGAGCCAGGTTTGAGATCGATGCCTCCCACCAGTTCAAGATCCCGGGACTCGTTGACCATACGGCCGATTGTCTGGCCCATGCGGCCGGAGGCGCCGCAGATGACGACTTTTATCATGTCCGTTCACCGTCTCTGCCGTTTTACTGCTGATTTTCGTGCTGCGCCTTTTTTTAAGGAGACGCTCTTTTGAACAGCTTGTTTTGCAGCCGTCTTTGCCGGGATGGTGGCGAGTATTTTTTTAAGCTGTTCTGTCCTCTTCTCATCGAGTTCATCAAGCGGGAGCCGGACCGGGCCGGCTGCCATCCCCGCAAGCTCAACCGCCTTTTTCACCGGTATCGGGTTGGTATCGATGAACATGGACCGGAACAGGGGGGAGAGCGCAAAATGGAGGACCAGCGCTTTCTGATAGTCTCCGTTCCTCATGGCTTCATACATGGCCACCATGCGCTTCGGGTCAACGTTCGCTGCAACTGAAATGACACCGGCGCCTCCCAGGGCCATGATAGGTACCGTGATGTTGTCATCGCCGGAGATAACGACGAAATCCTCGTCCTGGGTCTCCTCGATGATGCGGGAGATCTGGCCGATATTCCCGCTCGCTTCCTTGACCCCGACAATATTGGGGTGCTGAGCCAGTTCCGCTATCAGGTCAGGCTCCAGGTTCTGGCCGGTACGTCCCGGAACATTGTACACAACAACGGGGATGTCAAGGTCGGCAAGCTTCGTATAGTGCTTGACGAGACCGGCCCGGTTGGGCTTGTTGTAGTAGGGACTGATGACAAGCACACCGTCCGCACCGAGGTCCTTCGCAGCCTTCGTGAGCCGTATTGCCTCTGCCGTATTATTGGACCCGGTGCCGGCAAGAACCGGGATCTTACCATTGGTCTTGTCGACCGTTACCCTGATGACCTTCTCATGCTCCTCAAACGTGAGCGTGGCTGATTCTCCGGTCGAACCGCAGGGCACAATCCCGTGGATGCCACAGGAAAGAAGAAATCCGATGTTCTGCTCAAGGCCGGGAACATCCAGGCTCATGGCAGGATTTCTTTTAAAAGGGGTTATGATCGCTGGAAGGACACCTTCAAACATGAATAGGGTTATGAGTGTTTCTTGGTATTTATTTTTCTTGTGATGTATCCGGCGATCCGGTTCCGGACACGCTTGCTCCCAATCACAGCGGACTTTTCCAGCTGCTGTTTGTTCTCTTCGAAGTTGTTGGAGAGATTTGTGCGCTGCTTGGCCACAAGTTCGTTTCCAATGGTTTTGATATAGGATGGCTTGATTCCCATGAACGATTCCTCTTAAAGTTCATTACGTTAAATGCGGTTAGAGCAGATAATGATATTGTTCGCAACGTCGGCCGGGCTCTCACCGTACAGAAGGAGGAGCGACTCTTTTTCGCTGGCACTTTTCCGGAATATCACATCAGGGATCCCGTCTTTGCAGCAGGATGCAATGTTCCAGTCCATGGTGTCTATGCCCTGGTTTTTTGATGCCATCCCAAGGGAGGCGCAATCAAGAAACAGGTCGTTTTGAAAAACCATGAGTGCCCGGTCAGAAAATTGCAGGAGTGCGGCGCTCCGCACGAGCGGGTTGAATTTCATCGCCGTCAGGATAGGACGGACAACCGGTTCATCGGTGCCGAACAGGCATGGGCCTGCAATCACCTTTCCCCCCGCGCGGCTTGTTATCCCATCCTGCACTGCAGCAACACTGCCATTATCCCGGGCACCGCGAAGGGCATAGCCGAATGAGACACCTTCCGGCCGGATTAGCCGGACATGTATTGCCTGTTCCAGCCTGGTTGTCGCGGTCTGAAGGGTTGAAAGCACCGTGTTCCGTTCGTATACGGGATCCATGCGTTATCCAGTAATAGGTGCGGGTATGCTTTATAAAAGCGGTCAATTCTGCTCCGCAGAACTCATTGAGATAATTGTGAGGTTTATAAAATCCCTGAACTGGCGACAGGAAAGGATTCGGAAGCATCCGTTAGGAATGAAATGAATTCTCTGGAGTTCGTTTTGCGGCCGCTGTTCCCCCCCCACAATAAATCGGATAAGCCTATATCATCCGGCAACGCAGATTTGAGGTGATGGACGAACGACTTCTTGATGTTGTCATCGGGCTTGCAGCCTTCCTGGTTCTGGTGGTGCTCCTTGCGGTCCTGCCCCTGGCTGTACCTGCCGGAATATCCGGCTACGGCTATCTCCTCGCAATCATGGTATTCATCCTCTTTCTCTCCGGTGCCGGGTATCTGGTGAACAAGAAGATTACGTAGGCTTGGCAGGAGGTACACCCCCTTTTTTTGTGCCAGGTTTCCCGGTATCTTTCTTTTTAACCTTGTAATAACTGAGGGGGTGGTTCACTCTCTCGCAGAGCTGGTCCCGGTTGACGCAGAGGCCGGTTGTCCTCATCGCTGCACAGGCCGGGGCCGTATATTCAGTTCCTGAACCCCCGCGGCCGGTGATGTGCTCTACCTGGTACATGGTCTTCTCCGAATCAAAGTCCGGTGAGCGGGAATAGAGCTGTGCGATAGCAGGAACGTCCATACCAACGGTGTGGACAAAGGTGGTCAGGGCAAAACGCCCGGCATGGGTGAGGTTGGTACCGGCAGTCAGGGCTGAGATCAGGGCCTGCATACAAGGCGGGAACGCGTTTTCCTCAATGGAGCCGAACTGCTGGAGCATCTGTTCCTGGTACCCTTTTTTTATTGACTCGGCAACGGGAGCCAGCTCCTGGCAGATGGTTTTCGGGACACGGTAGGGAAGGTCACGCCGGAGAATGACACGGATCCGTTCGCGGAGCAGTTCGAGGAGTTCCTCTTTCCGGATAGCGACAAATCCCTTCTGGACCCGCCGGTTTACCAGCTTGAACCGTTCCTCGTGCAATACGGAAACGATCTCGACATAATCGGCAAGCGGCATCCGGTCCCGGGAGAGATCGATTCTGAATTCTGCTGCAATGTAGTTCGCGATCCGGCTGTTCTGTTCATCATCCAGCACGGCATTCTCGTTCCAGCCTTTCTCCGATTCCGAACCGGTTTCTGCGTTAAGAAAATAATAAGCGCGCTCGGCCTCATACCGGGTGAGCCGGTCATAGAGCTGCTTGTCCTGAATGCAGGATATGATAATCCTTGCCAGAACGTAACTCGCAATCTCCTCATCATCGCGGTGCTGGAAATGGGCTGCAATGGTTTTTTTTGACGCCAGGGCCTGGTTGATCCTTCGTACAGCAAGGCCGGTTAAAAAGACTCCTTTCTCCTCCTTCAGCAGCTTGTCAAGCGGAGGGAACGATTTTTTTATATGGTCCTGTGCTTTTTTTAAAAAGGGAAAATGGGAAAGTTCCTTTGCTGATGGAGAATAATCCATCAGTCAGCCTCAATCCGCGGTGCGAGGAGATACTCGACATGTCCGTTCCCGCCGGCAATGTCAAACGAGAACCGTACCGGATGATCAACGCCAAGAAAAATTTCAACTTCCGCAGCCCTGCTCATGACCTTGCCCATGTCCTTTAAGTAATCGAGGCTGAAGAGCGATCGCGCTTCCACCGGGGTCAGTGATACCAGTTCGTCCTTGGAGAATTCCCGCCTTATGTGGTCCGTATCGCCTTCTGCCACCAGATAGAAGGTCTGGTCCTTTGGATTGATCCCAAGAGCTATCTTATCTGAAATAACAGCGGCTGCCTTCATCGTGTTGTTCAGGTCGTCACCCTTCATCACGATTTTACCCGGGAGGCTGATGGTGGGGGGGTTGGGATCTTTCCTGATCGTGTTTGTATCAAGCAGCGTTATCGAATAGTGATACCCGTGGACGGAGACAGACATCTTCTGGGCATTGTCGGCCATCTCGATACTGATGATATCCCCTTTTGTGGCCATGCCGAAGATATTCTTCATCTTCAGTAAGTCTATACCGAGCTGGCTCTTGGTTGCCTTGAATGTGTCGAACGCCTCCTTCTTGAGGGTGAGTGCAACCATCGCAACGTTTGCCGTATCAACTGCCCGTGTTGAAATGCCATCCTCGTCCGTATGAAGCCGGCACTCGGGGATGAGAGCCGAGATCGCATCGATCGCTTCCCTGAACATGTCTGCGTCTATTGTTGCCTTTAACATCTCCTACCCCTTAACAAACTGTCTTATACAGTATATCGTCATACTTTAATTATAGTGTTTTGGGTTTATTCCCGGAAATTTGTGGAGAACGATCAGGACAATGGGGTCACAATGGGGGTATGACAAGACCTACATGCGGGCAAAGCATGAGGGATACCGTTCGCGTGCGGCATACAAACTCCAGGAGATCCAGAAAAAATTTACCATCATCCGGCCGACGGACAATATCGTCGACCTCGGTGCTGCCCCCGGGAGCTGGCTCCAGGTTGAGAGGAACCTCACCGCAGCCCGGGTCCTGGGCATCGATCTCAATCCCATCGCCGAGCTCGCCGGTGTCGAAACTATCGAAGGTGACATCAAAGATCCGGAAGTGATTGCACTCGTCAGGGAAAAGCTGCCGGTAGTGAACGTTGTGCTGTGCGATGCGGCTCCCAAACTCTCCGGCCATAAAAGCTATGACCAGGCACGGATCATCGAGCTGAACGAACAAGCTCTTGCATTCGCCATCAATGTCCTGAAACCGGGAGGAAATTTCGCGATCAAATCCTTCCAGGGAACAGATTTTCCTGATTTCTATGCAGACTGCAGGAAGTATTTTTATTCTGTCCGGACCTGTATCACCAGATCAACCCGAAAGGGGAGTACTGAACTCTATATCATAGCGAAGAACTTTATCGGAACTACCGGCCAGACATGACGCTCAAGGATCCCTTCAACCGCCCGGTCAGCAACCTCCGGATCAGCCTGACACCGAAATGCAACCTCTCCTGTGTATATTGTCACCGGGAAGGGGAAAAAGATCCGACCTCCCCTCTCTCGGCAGCAGAAATTGCCGAAATTCTCCGTGTTGCAGCCGGTTTTGGGATCCGAAGCGTAAAATTTACCGGCGGTGAACCATTGCTTCGGCCGGATCTCATCGATATCGTGAAATCGGTTCCTGCGGGAATAGAATCTTCCCTCACCACCAACGGGATTCTTCTCGCCGGCCTTGCCGCCGATCTCAAAAAGGCCGGCATGAGGCGGGTGAATGTGAGTATCGACAGCCTTGATCCATCGACCTACAAGAAGATTACCGGCTCGGACCGGCTATCCGATGTTCTGGAAGGGATTGATGCAGCCCTTGATACCGGCCTGACCCCGGTCAAGCTGAACATGGTTGTACTCAAGGGGATCAATGACCACGAGGTCGACGATTTTCTCGGGTACGTCCGAGGCAACCGGGACCTTGTGCTCCAGCTGATCGAGCTGATGAATTTCAATAACTGCGATCATCACGGGGAACTGAACGGTCTTGAGAACTCACTTGCATCCCGGTCAAAGCAGATCATCACCCGCCGCATGCATCACCGGAAAAAGTATTGTCTCGACGGGGCCGAAGTCGAAGTGGTCCGGCCCCTCCACAACACGGAGTTCTGTGCATTCTGCAACCGCCTCCGGGTCACTTCTGACGGCAAACTCAAGCCGTGCCTGCTGCGCACGGATAACCATGTCGATATCCGCGGCAGGTCAGGAAAAGACCTTGAAGACCTTTTTTGCGAAGCGGTCCGACGGCGTGCACCATTTTACACGTAACAAAGGCAGGTCCCTGACCGGAACCCCCGTACACACCTGCGGAGTCACGGTAATATATTTACGATGCCGTCGCGAAATAAAGGGATATGCAGGATGAAAATGAATTCATACGCGTCCTTTGGCACCTGTATGAAAAATCGCTGATGCTCCACGATACCGGGAGTTTCAACAAAGTGCTCAATTTTTATCTCATCGACTCGCTCGCTCATATCGATTATACGGCAGGCATCTATGCTTACCACTACGAATCCCCGAAGAACATCATGGGTGCCGAATACCTTCGCTGGCGTATCGACGAGGAAAAAAAGGGGGACCGGATAAAGTTTCCCGGCTTTATCAACTGGTTGCGGGAGAAAAAACCTGAAAAGTTTGCCCGGCTGCCCTCCCTCTGGCAGATGATCTACGACACTGAAGACCCGGCAGGTTACCGGAGCTTCCGGATCGTGCTCGATCCCGACAGCAGATCGCCCCTTCCCGCGGACTTTTTCTATGCGGTCATCGATGAGTTCTTCGAGCCGGAATTCCTCAAGAGTCTGTATGACGATGCGTCCTTGAGTGTGCTTTTCAAAGAATACCTCAGTACCGCGTGAAAACGATGGTGTCCCCGTCATGCATGTAAGCCGGATCTGTTCAGACCTGGTTCAGATCAGGAGCGAGAACCCCCCCGGACAGACGGATGAAGTCATCGAGTACATCCGTATTTTTCTTGAGGCACTGGGAATCCGTTCTACGGTTTCCGGAACGAACGGTGGGATGTGCAACCTGGTTACAGAAAGGACCGGGACCGGGCTTCTCTTCTGCGGGCACGTGGATGTCGTTCCGGCTCTGGATGACGGGTGGACCAGACCGCCGTTTTCCGGCTCCCTGGATGACCGGTATGTTTACGGGCGTGGTTCAACCGACATGAAAGGGGGTTGTGCCTCGGTTCTAGCCGCATGCGAAGCTTATGTAAACCGTGACGGGACGAACCCGGCAAGGCTGGCGTTTGTCTGCGATGAAGAGACCGGTGGGGAGCATGGTATCCGCAGGCTCCTTGCCGCTAAAGCTCTTGCTCCCTGTGACTGCCTGATCGCAGAACCCACCCCCGCCCGGCATCCCAGTATCGGGCAGAAAGGGCTCTGCCGGGTCGGGGTGGAGTTCTCCGGAACTCCCGCCCACGGATCGCTCTACCCGGCGGTCGGCGTGAGTGCCATTATGGAGGCGATGGAGCTTCTCTGCTACGTGAAAAGTCTTCACGGGAGGGAGTACCCGGTTGACGAGTCCCTGAAAAAAATCATTGAACGGTCCTCACTCGTACTGGGGGAGGAGTTCAGAATTCAGGATGTCAGCGAGGTCTTGAGAAAACTGACCTTCAATCCGGGAATTATTCATGGTGGAGAAAAATCCAATATCGTGGCACAGCACTGTACCCTCGAGCTGGAGTTCCGGGTCCCGTGGGGCTGTTCTATCCCCGAGCTGATTGCCGGCATAACAACCCATGCCCGGGCCGGGAAGATCAGCTCGCAGGAAATCCATAACCCCTCTCTCACAGACCCTTCAAGCCCGCTCGTTACCATCACCTGCGATGAAGTGAGAAAGGTCTGGGGGGGTACGGTCTTCCCCTTTGTCCAGTGGGCGGCAAGCGATGCCCGGCACCTCCGGCTCCATGGGTTCAATGTCCTCGAATACGGGCCGGGGGAGATCACCAGCCTGCATGCGGTTGACGAGCGGGTCCCGGTCGATTCGCTGGAAAAGGCGGTGCTCGTATACCGGGGCGTGATGGAGAGGTACGCGGAGATGGAAAAGGGGGGCATCACTTTTTTTTAAAGCAAGCCTTTGTAATCTGAGTTCCACAGAAATTATCGGAGAGACGCTCCCGGGGGCTTTTGCTCACGCACTTCCCCCGCCACCGCGTAGCAGTCCCCGCATTGAGATGATCACTCAGGAAGGTTTTTTACGATATCCACAAAGAAAAGCGGACAATCCCGTCGCAATGCACCCCCCTGTCCGACAGGGGCAGGGATGGCAAAAAGGGGGTCAATCGTCAGGAGAAAACCAGGTGTTCTCCAGAACCATCATCTTCTCCTGCTTCGCATCACCGCAACAATCCCCGCGCCCACGGCCAGGGCACCCAGAATCGTCAGCGGCATGACGGCTGAATAGGTTGTCTTCTTCGCAACCGGTACGGTGGTGGTCGGTGCTTCGATCCCCGGCGAATCTGACGGGACGGGAGTGCCGGCAGCAGTGAATAGCGGCGTCGGCGTCACGGTTGTATAAAAGGTCCCGATGCGGCTGATGGTGGCTTCCGGTGTAATGGTGCCGGAGATGTTGAACGACTGCTGCTTTCCCGTTGCAGCCTCCTTGTTCATCTGAGCCTCGGAATACTTCGGGTCAATTCCCAGTGCCTTCTTGAAGCACTCAAGAGCATCGGCAGGCTTCCCTATCGCCATCAGTGCTACTCCCTTGTTGTTCCAGACCGTGGCGTTTTTTACCGTAAGATAGGTGGCATGGTCGAATGCCGACAACGCATCATTGTACCGTCCAGCCTGCATGAGGGTCAGGCCTTTGTAGTTCCACACCTCAAAATTATCAGAATCGAGCAGTGTGCACCGGTCCCAGACAACAAGGGCCTTTTCAGTCTGATTGATCTTCATATACGCATATGCCTGGTTGCAGTATGCATCCTTGCGGTTCTGCTCAACGATCAAGAGACGGTCGTACGCCCCTGCAGCTTCCTCATACCTCTCGAGCTTAAAAAGGGCGATGGCACGGGCGTTCAGTGCAACCGGTTCAAGGCTCTTGATAGCGAGTGCCGAGTCCGCGGATGCAATTGCATCTGAATATTTCCCCAGCATGTTGTACGCCACAGCCCTGCCTGCATAGGCCGAAGCGTATTTTTTGTCAAGGTCGAGTGCATTGTTATAGTAGGTAACTGCCGAGGGGTAGTCACCCACTGTCATAGCATTCTGCCCTTTCATATACCACTCGACAACATCTTCCGCAGGGACAGGCGGAATGAACAGGAGCAAAAAAAGAAGAATCAGGATCAGGGTTGTGGATCTCATAATCTCATGACGAAATTTCCCTTGATCGCAGATGAATCTGTTGGTATTTTGCATACCGGGGATAAAGGGGATATCCAGCAAACGGACCAATACGACAGTGAGAGCGACCAGGATGGCAAAGAACGCGGTGATGCCGAATGCAAAAAAAATCCGGTGATATCGGCAAAAAGTGTGGCAATGAACGGCAGGATTGCCATTCCGAGACAGCTCGTGGTAGAAAAGAGTCCCATCACCTCACCCTGAGGGTCATGGATACCGCGGAGGATCCGCATCTGGGCGATCATGACGATTCCGGCCAGCGCCCCGAGCAAGATAAATCCCCTCCGGGAGAAGAAAGAGAAGAGCATTCCTCCAGCCACCAGGACTGCCGACCAGCAGATGGCAGGGACCGGAAGCAGTGATGCCCGAAATACTGCCAGCACGGCACCTGTCGTCGCGATACTCATACCTTCAATACAGAATCCGAGACTTTCTGGTGAAGCATAAGGAACCTGCGGGTAGAGGGAACTGACAACACCCGTTATCCCGACCAGCACTATTGATGAGAACCGGAGCCAGCGGTAACGCCGGGCAAGGTAAAGGAGATCAGCAGGATTAACGGGAGCAGGCTGGTGTGTGGTTTCCTGCTGGAACAGACTCATGCAGGCCTTGACAACAGTCAGAATACTGAAGAGCAGGACAGACGCAGCCGGTTCCCTTCTGCGCCATGCCATCCATCCTGCACCTGCGAGCCCTGTGACGAGCACCCCGTTTCATCAATGACGGAATATACCCGCTCATCTTCATGTGGTCCGGACGGGAGTTGACCGATGACAGAGCTGCTGCTGCTGCACCGCACCAATCACTTCGGTAACCCGGGCAGCATGTATCAGGGAGGGTGCCGGATGAAGGAAAAGAAGAAGACCGCTTGCAATCGTGATGGCAAGTCCGGACCAAAGAAGGGGAACCCGCCCAAAACGGTTGGATAACAAGCCGGCCGGAAGCGTACCTAGAAACGCCCCGAGAAAGCAGGCTGCATAGGTCGCTCCCAGCAATGATGAGGTGTGCCCATAGACCGGCTGGATCGGGACATTGGCATTCGAGAGCGTCTTGACAGAAACAATACCGGAAAAAAGAATGAATTCAGTTTTCACCAGGACCACTGCATCAGAGCATGCGGTAGGTCTCGAGGTTCATGGGCGAGTGCGTCTCGATGTGGTAGCGCTTGTAAATGGAACTGGCAAGGTCGATCGTGTTGTTCTCGTCACCGTGGATGCAGAATATCTTTTCAGGACGCGGCTGGATCTGGCCGATGTAGTTCATCAGCTGCCGGCGGTCGGAGTGCCCCGAAAACCCGTCGACCGTGATGATCTCAAGATTTATGGAAATCGTCCCCTTGCGCCCCATAGGCACCTCGCGCCAGCCTTTCTGGATGCGCCTCCCATAGGTGCCATCGGCCTGGTACCCGACAAAGACCAGCGCGTTCTTCTCATCCTGGGCAAGGTTCAGAAGGTATTCCATGACCGGCCCGCCATTCAGCATTCCGCTTGTCGTGATGATAACACAGGGATCGCCACCGATCACCTTCTCGCGGACCTCCTGGCTGTCCACCTGCTGGAAACATTCGGCAAGGAACGGGTTCATTCCCTCCCGGAAGATCAGGTTCCGGAGCTCGGTGTTCAGATACTCCGGGTACGTGGTATGGATCGCTGTTGCCTCGCGGATCATACCGTCAAGGTAGATCTTGACTTTCGGGATCTTGTCAAGACGCATGCCTTCCTCAAGAGCAAGCATGACTTCCTGCGATCGGCCGACAGCGAATGCCGGGATAATGACTTTCCCTCCCCGTGAAAGAACCTGGTTGATGGTCTCGTAGAGAAGGCCTTCGGCATCTGATCGCGGCTGCTGGAAATCATTGCTCCCGCCGTAGGTGCTTTCCATGAAAAGCGTTTCGAGCCGTGGGAACTGGTTGATAGCCGGGTTGAAGAGCCGGCTTTTCGCGTAATTGAAGTCGCCGGTGAACGCGATATTGTACATCCCGTCACCCAGGTGAAAATGGGCGATAGCCGAACCAAGGATATGACCGGCATTATGGAAGGTGAGCTTGATGTCCGGTGCAATGTCGGTCACACTGCCGTAGTTAAGGGTGATAGAATGCCGGATATAGGTCTTGACCTCCTGCGAGGAATAGGGAATCTTCCGGTCTTCCTTGTTGATCACATCGAGGTAATCGAGCTGGAGCATGGCCGAGAGATCCCGTGTTGGCGGGGTGGAGTACACAGGCCCTTCGTACCCGTACTTGTAGAGCAGCGGGATCAGGGCACAGTGGTCCAGGTGGGCGTGAGTGAGCACGACTGCGTCCAGCTGGGCGAGCGGGTGGATCTCCGGGACGTAGAGGTAGGGGGTGCCTCCCGCATTATCCGGTTTTTCCCCGCAGTCAATCAGGACCCGGCTGTTCGGTGTTGTCAGAAGGAACGCGGCACGACCGACCTCACGGCAGCAGCCAAGCATGGTGACCCGGATCCACTGGTCCTTTCTCGTAGCGTCCTTGCCCATCTCCTCTTTGCCGGGAATATCGCGGTGGATTCTTCGCCCGATGGTTCGTAAAAACTGCTTGCGTTCCTCATTCACAGAACGGAGGTACTGGCGCACCTGTTTCACCGTGGAACTCTCTATCGGGGGTGTCCTGACAACCTTGGGAGTCCACCCGATATGACGGGTGATATCCCGCAATGTCGTCCCGTTCTTGCCAATGACAACCCCGGGCTTTTCCGCTTCAATCAGCACTTCGCCGGTATCAGCGTCAAAAAAGATATCGGTAATGCCGGCCGTTTCCGGTACGACCTCCTTGATGTCATTGTAGGCTTTCTCGGGATCTTCCAGTACTGTCGGCCGGACCACGATCCGTTTGCGCAGGTCTCTTGCAAGAGTCTTGATGAGGTCCGCCTCATCGGCAAACCTTTTCGGGTCATCGGTGTAAATGACCAGTTCGGGTCCTTCGAACTCGACCTGCGTTACGGTAGTGCCACGGGGCACTTTCTCGTTGATCTTGTCTTTGAGCTCTTTGAGCCGTTCTTCTATCAGCATAAAAAAGTCGTCCCTAAAAAAAGTTATGCATTTGTCTTGGCAAGGTACTTCTTGAGGGTGTCTTCGCCCAGCTCCTCGTACTTGTCCTTGGTAATCACCACAACATGGATCCCCTCGCCGGATCCTGCATCACGTTTCATGGCAGATTTCAGGCCGCGGATCGCTATATCGATCGCTTCTTCCTCGCTCATGTTCCTGCGGTACCGGTCTTCAAGAACCCCGTACGCCATAGGTGAACCGGACCCGGTCGCCACAATCTCCTCCTCCTTGGTCGCTCCACCCATTGCATCAACAGAATAGACACTCGGGCCGGTCTCGTCGACTCCTCCAACCAGCAGCTGGACATAATAGGGGAAATACCTGTTCTGGTTCAGATAATTCGAGAGCAGGGTTGCCGAAGCGCCAACCGTGATGGTCCGCGACCGGCGGATCTGGTACAGGTTGCACTCAACGGTCAGGATGCGGGCAAGCTGTTGTGCATCGCCGACACCACCCGCAGTTGTCATACCGATGCGTTCAGCAACCTGGTATACTTTTTTTGCTTTCTTGCTTGCGATCATATAGCCCATGGTCGCCCGTTTTTCTGTGGCGAGGATCACACCGCCGGCGAAAACGATACCAATGGTGGTTGTCCCCTTCATGGACTCCTGTACCTGTTCAGCCATAGTAACTCCCAAAAACAAATGGACGCTTGAATTGTTTTAAAAGCGTTATAAGGTATTAGGTGATATTGGAAAATTTAAAGGTTTTTATTCAGATCCTTCGTGGCAAAGGGCCCGTATGAGTTCGCGGTCGTACAGCATGGCAACAAGACGTTTGTCACCGTTGATCACCGGCAGCTGGTCAACGCGTGCCCTCCGCATCTTGAGCGCACAATCGCTGACCTCTGCATTTGCCGGGACCGCAACCACGTTCCTGACCATGGCAAGTTTGACCGGCCGGTTCGGAAGCTGGACTTTTGAGATCCCGAAACTGATGGTATGGTTATCCCTTATACTCTCCCATGTCCACTCGTCGTCATCAGTACCGTTCGAAAAGTCAGAAACCCCGACGCTGTCCTCGATGGATGAACTGCGGATGAGATCGCGCTCGGATATGATTCCCTGGAGGCGGTTCTCCTCGTCAAGGATCGGTATCGCATCGACACCCGATATCTCCATGACCTTTCCGACAACAGGAAGTGGTGTCTCTTCCCAGAGGGCGAAGGTCTGGCTCGTGTAGGTATCTTTTATCTCATCCTTGATCTTTTTCTGGGCAATGGCGTGGATAAGGTCCGCGACCGAGAGGAGCCCGAGCAGGTGCCCGTCCTCCACCACCGGCAGGCGGCGGATCTTCTTTGTCACAAGGATACGGGCGGCCTGGCTTACGTCAGCATCCGGTCCGATCGTAGTGGGTTTTGGTGTCATGAGGAGGCCAAGCTGGGTCTCCTCGGGCTTCCGCAGCAGGTCCTTTCGGGTGATGATCCCCACAATCTTCTTGTTCTTGATGACCGGTACACCGGAAATACCCGTTCGTTTGAGGATCTTCAGGACATCGTCACGGTTGCCGGGAATTTCGACGTGAACAACGTCGGATGTCATGAAATCTCTGACAGTCATCTCTGTTATGATCTCACCACCATGGTTGTGACTTTGCTGTGAGTGACAACAAAGGTGCTGACGCTGCCGATGAGCAGGCGGTCGGTCTGGCTTTTTCCATGGGATCCTATCACGATCAGGTCGTTCTTTTCCTTTCCGGCAAGGGTGATGACCTCACTTCCCGCATGCCCCTGTTTCATGTGGGTGGTTGCGGTGACGCCCGTGTCAGCTGCATATTTTTTTGCCTGTTGAAGGATTGCCGTCCCCTCTTTTTCCAGGACGCGGTACATGATTTCTACGGTATTGTCGGCTGGCAACGATGAGAACAGCCCGGTCTCCACCACGTACATAACATGAAGACGGGCATTCCATACCTTCGCTTCCTCAACCGCCCGGACAAGCGCGCGCTGGCCCGCATCCGAGCCGTCAATTGCGACAAGGATATTAGTAAACACCGGTATCACCCAAAACAAACATGCCTGTTTTATTGGATTTACCAACTAAAAATGTTTGTCTTGATTTCGGCTGAATTCCCCCGTTTTACCAGCGTTGAGAGAGGATCGCGCGAGAAGCGGAGGGCAGAACCGGCCGGGTCGGTAATAAAAAGGTTTGCACGGTTCCCCTTCCGGATGAAAAACGACCGTCCGAAAACCCCTGAGCCCTGCACGGCAGCCTTGAGAACGGCTGCCGGGCGGATCGGATAAACCGTTGAGACAAATGCCATTTCAGAAAAAAGGTCCGGTGCAACAAACATCACATTATCGGTACCAAGACAAATGGTACAGCCAAGATCTTCCATCAGGGCGAGCGGCGGATGACGTGAGGAGGAAGCAACACCAAGCATCCAGTTGGACCGCGGGCAGACCGCGATGGGGATCCCTTCTTCTGCACAGTGACGGAGCTGCTTTTTTGTTGCATGTGTCATGTGGATGAGTAGGTCCGGCTCATACGCGAGCGCAGCATCGATATCCCCATGATCTTTCTCGCCCGCGTGGAATGCTATTTTTTTCCCGGCACATTTTGCATCACTGACGAGCCGGTCAGCGTCCGGCATATCCCGGGTGCTGCTGATCCCAAGCCCCCCGGCTACCGTCTCGCCCCCCTCACGACCGAACACGAACGGTAAGAAAGACAACCCCTGAGCTGCTTCCTTCAGTGCATTGACCCCGTCGATGCCCCCTTCACGGAAGTCAGCACAACCAAACGTCCCTCTGCCGATCATTTCCGCCATGGCCGCCCGCATTCCCCCGACAAGGTCCTTTCGGGACGCAGCCCGGAGCAGCCGGTGTTTCAGGCCGTCCGGGGGGGTCACGAGTGCTTCAAGGTCCCCGGTTATCCCGCAGTCCATTGCGATCGTATCACCGAGATGGGTGTGGGAATTGAAGAGGGCCGGGCAGATCCAGAGTTCCGGTGCCC
The DNA here is from genome assembly GCA_022710665.1 of Methanoregula sp. GTDB lineage: Archaea > Halobacteriota > Methanomicrobia > Methanomicrobiales > Methanospirillaceae > Methanoregula. The sequence continues at coordinate 15,820 of JAKLGN010000012.1, forward strand.
GGGGATTATCCTCGATTGCAGCGATGACGCCGTTTTCAATGAGAATGTCGACCGGGACGAACGCTAGTTCATCGCCGAGAAACGCGTGACCTGAGACAACCTGTTGGCGTGATTTTTTCATGCGGCGCTATCTCCTTTATATAACGGGAAACCAAATATATTTGTATGGCAAAGAAGCAAGGTGGAAGGTTACTCTCATCCGCGGGTCTCGTCAATTATTACGAGAGCGAGGACCGCAGGGCTGTCCATATCAGCCCCATCACGGTCATGGTCGTGGCTGCCGCGATCGGCATCGTCATTTACCTCATGGATCTGGTCTTTAAGAGTTAGGACCACTCTTTTTTCAGAACCCGTTTTGTGATATCCTCATCGGTGCGGAAGTAGAGGTTGTCATGGCCGGTCCACCGGCCGCAGTTCCGGAAGACGACCGCCGGGACGCCGTTGTTGCTCTCGCCCATCACGAAATTTGCAAATCCCGCGATCTCGTCCACAACCGCCTCTTCAGTTATCTTCAGCACATGACCGAAGAGGTCCTTGTCGCCCCGGAAATCCCGGATAGCCGTAAACCCGCTCCATCCTATTGCGTTCCCGGTCTGGCCGCGCCGGAACGACCGGCCGCAGGTATCCGTGATGATAACGCCGACATCCTTCCCGGCTCTCCTTTGTATCTCCTCGCGGAGTTCCTGCGCAGCCTTCATCGGGTCCGGCGGGAGGAAGATGACCATGCCGTCTTCGATATTGGACTGGTCCACGCCGGCCCTGACACCAATGTGGCCAAAGGACATTTCGGAGAGGATGAACGGGTGTTCCATGATGATATCCGTGGAGGCATCGAGGACGGCCTGCACGAACCGGGGATCTTCGCCATTCAGTTTGCCGAGCCTGACCGCCCGCCCGGAAGCCGTGATATCCGCTAATTTTTTCGTGTACCCGTGCGCCTTGGACCAGATCGTCGAGGCGACAGAGAGTATGTCGCCGTCCTGGAACTTCACCTTATTGCAGACAAGTGCTGCGATATCGTCTCCGGCATGGATGATGGGAAGGCCCCGTACGCCCATGACTCTGATCTCTTCCATAGCATCTCTATGGGATAACTGTCCGATATAGGGTTTGTGATCTGATGAAGGCCATCGGGCCTGCGTCCGGAGAAGTTCCCGCTGGTTTCTTTGACTTGCTGGACGTTGGAGCACCCGAAGATGATATCCCCGAAGGTTTTCAGATCAATTTTTCTGCTCGGTAGAAACGGGAATGAACAGAGTGAGTTCATACCGGAACCATGAAAATCGCACTGATGGCTCCAGAT
>JAKLGN010000120.1 GCA_022710665.1 Methanoregula sp.
TGGACTTCGGCACTGCCCGAAGTGCCGTCGTTGGTACGCATGCTGCCGACCGCGTCGATCTCGTCGATGAAGACGATAGCAGGTGCCCGCTCGCGGGCGAGCTGGAAGAGCTCGCGGACAAGCCCGGCTCCTTCACCTATGAACTTGTGGACCAGCTCGCTGCCGGACATGCGGATAAAGGTTGCTTTTGCCTCATGGGCTACCGCCTTTGCAATCAGGGTCTTTCCGGTGCCCGGAGCACCATAGAGCAGGATACCCTTCGGCGGTTCAACGCCGATGCGCCGGAATATCTCCGGTTTTGTCAGCGGATATTCCACTGCTTCCCGCACCTCCTTGATCTGATCTTTTAAGCCGCCGATCTGGTCGTAACTTATCACCGGCGATTCCTCAAGTTCCATCACGCGGACGCGGGTGTCGTAGATATTGCCGATCACCTTGACAATGGACAGGGCATTGTTGACCGCTACCTTTGCCCCCGGTTTCAGCAGCAACCGGAGGTCTTCCGCTGCACTGGTGAGATATTCCTGGTTGTTTCCCTGCTGGCGGAGGTAGATCTCCCCGTTCTCCAGGATATCAACGACAACGGCAACAAAAAGGGGCATGCGCTTGAGCTGGCTGTTCTCGCGCTTGAGCTGGCCGTTTTCCTTGGTGAGCTCGTCCACTTTCACCTTCATCTCCAAAAGAGATGCTTCGAGCTCGTTGAGCTGTATCTGGTATTTGAGCTCGGAAGCAGGTGCAGTGTTTCTCGCGGCAGTCTCTTCCATACTAATCTTATATCTTTATCTTCAACCATTTATGTGGTGTGATTTTGCATATAAGCGGAAGAGGTATTTCCCGGGGACGGGCCCGCGGGCCCCTGCTGATCAGTCCGGCACCGATCTCGTTCCTGTCGGGCGTGGATCCGGAGTCCGGGGTCATCATTGAACAGGGCCACCCGCTGCAGGGAACCGGTATTGCCGGTACGGTTCTTGCGTTCCCGTACGGGAAGGGCTCAACCGTGGGTTCCTATGTTCTCTATGCACTGAGCCGGAACCACCATGCGCCGGCAGCCATCATCAATGCCGAGGCAGAAGCTATCATCGCAACCGGTGCCATCATTGGCGGTATCCCGATGATCGACCGGATCAGCCAGCCGCTTTCCCGGCTCAGGAACGGGACCATCGTGACGGTTGATGGTGACCGTGGCGAGATGGAGTATGAAGGCGCCCTGACGTAAATCCTGACCCGGCAGGTTGAATTGGCACAGTGCCCTGCTTTGCAGAACCCCGTTTTTTGCGTGATATACTTCCCCCTCTTGCGCCAATGCATTCCGTTGGGGGACAGGGGGTCCGTATGGGTGCCAGCTCCTGACTCGTCATCGCAATGGGGGGATGCCCGCGTGACAGGAGTGATGTCACCGGGAGCGTCAGCGTTTTCTCAAATGATTTCCCAGGAGAATTGCATGGAACAAAGGTGATCTTTTAGATGGTAAACGTTCCCCATTATTTGCGATCAACGATACCGCCGAGAGGGCGCCCCCGCTGCGGATCAAGAACCCTGAGCAAATAAAAAAAAACAGATCTGCCCCGTTGTGCCCCGCGGGGGGCACTGCATCGGCGAGCCCTCATATCTCCAATTTTCATCGCTCCGGTATGAACCGATCCATTCTTTTCCGTATCTCAAGAGCACAATTATCAAATATTGCCTGCCCGTAATCTCTCGTATGCAGAAAAACATCACATTCCTCGCGATCCTCCTTCTCTGCGCTGCAACCGGTATGGCCGGGTGCACGGGTACTCCGCAAATCCCTGCTCTGCCATCAACGGCAGGTACACCCGCTGCAACGCAGGCACCCTCAGCCCCGGCCCAGAACAACCTTATCGTGTCCCCCACGGACGTCATGCCCGATAACAATGCGGTCAGCGTCGTTGTCCAGGAAAAAGTCTATGATGCAACCATCCCGGTTGTCTTTGGCGGAGGCAAAGGCCAGTACCTGGTCAAATCCGCCCGGGTCGTACTCTACCGCTCTGACGGGCAGGTCATCATGGAAAACCTGGGGATCAAAAAAGATGACACCGTCCGACTCCCGGGTACAAAACAGACCGACCGCGTTGTGGTGTATGTTTCCGAAGTGAACGGGATGGAGTACAAGGTTGCGGATGTCCTGAGCGAGTACCGCACGCGGTGACGGCATCGCAAAAAACAAGGTTTTTTTTATCAATTGACATCGAAGAACTCCCCGGATCTTTTCCACTTTAAGGTGCCAAAAAAAAACACAGCGGTTGTACGATAACACAGGCAGGTTCTTGAGAAGACCTCGTCTTATAGTGTCATTGACCCTCTGTGGTAATTATGTGGGGTGCCCCCCACTCTCCCATGGAGGGGGAGGCAGCCCAAGGCGGCGAGCACCCTTGGCCCCCCTTACATGGCCATGCTCCCCGGGGCGAGTACCGACGAGGCGGCGAGTAGCCTTGGCCCCATCGCTCATCAAGAGAATTTCTCATACCAGGGTTTCCTATGAAAACACCCACGATGCCTGTGTCCACGGGCACACAGGATAGAAAGTTATCCATTTCCCTAGTAAATCGCAATTAAACAAGGGTATAGTCTCATTTTAACCACCAACCCAAAATCGAAATCATGACGTGAAATCTGCCTGAGATGGAGCTCCAAGATTTTGAGTAAAAAAAGTATTCCAAGCACACTCGAGACAATGATTACGCTCCCGGGGCTTCGCCCCGCCGCTATGGCGCCCCAGTTGCGATTACATGGTATCCCCAAATCGACGTCCAGGGATGCAGGAGGAATCACATATGCGCCATGAGCCCCCCTGGGGGCGGGCTGGCGCGAGGGGGTCGATATTCGGGTAAAAAATTAGTGGCTGGATTGCTCCTATACCCTTAAACAAATATGACTTTGGGATTTTTCACGCTCATAATTATCAGCGATGAACGCCCTTCCCCGGAGGATGCCCCGCGGCGGCCTTAATTACCGTACTCATATAAAATTCCGGTAATCTGCCCCGCTGTGCCCCGCGAGGGGCCCTGAAGCGGGGAGTATTCACTGCGATTTTCATGGTTCCGGTATGAACTCACCCTGTTCATTCCCGTTTCTACAGGAGCAGGAAAAATAAACCGGCTTTCAATCAGAACTTCCATTGTTCTCAGTGACCGACCCCCCCCTGTACCATCCCTGCCCCCATTGGGGCCGTTGATACATCACGACAGGATTGTCCTCTTTTTTTCCGGGATATCGTAACAACCGTCTTGAGTTATTATGGCAATGCCGTGGGGCTGCCACTGCGATGGGGTGGAGTGCGGGCGAAAGTCCCGGGGAGTGCCTGTCCGATAATTTCTCCTTGAGAAAAAAACGGTATTCGATAGCTTCTAATTATCTGTTGTTGTTAAAAGTATCATATGAGTGAATCTCGTTGTGGTTGGGCAAGGTCCTGTTCCGCTCAAAATCCGTTCCGGGCGGCAGGCATACTGGTACTATTCCTGCTGATGGTGCCCGTCGTGAGCGCGGGCACCATTGAGGTATTCTCCCAGAACTATGCAGTATCTGGTTCCATTCCGGACAATGTTGTCAATACAAACTACCAGTCTCCCTATATATCGGATATATCCCTGTGGTATTCCGGTGGCAGGATAAATGGCCAGTGGAACGCGACGAACAAAAACGGGTATATCCTAATCGGAGGATTAACCCCGGCAGTGAACACCACGTATAACCTTGTCGTGGATTTTAACCGGACAAATCAAAACTCCCAATATAATATAAAATCCGGGTATATGTTTATTGTATTACAAAAATATGACGCGGGGTACTGGAAAGTATATCAGCATTATGACGATATTAGCCACGCATCCATTTTTACCGTCCCGGCCGCGTCCATCACATACCCGTTCAATCTGACAATAACATTTGACGGGGCTAACCATACGTATACCTCAAAAGTCGGATCGTATTC
>JAKLGN010000121.1 GCA_022710665.1 Methanoregula sp.
TTCACCGCTTTCATCTCCTCGGGAAAGACGGCCTGGAGGTATCTACCCTGCCCTCTTGTGCTGTTCAGGCAGCTTCTCAGGCATTCCACGGCAGCGGGATAGAACTCCTCGATATCGTCCGGCAGTTCTTTTATAAGCGATGCGTTCATTGCCTTGACAAACAGGGGGAGGGAATTTCTGGCGATGCTCCTGAGTTTTGGGTGCGTCTCCGGGTCCTGTTCTGCCTGTGCAACCGTATCGGTAATCTTTTGCAGGTTCAGGATCCCATCCCGGATTTTTTTCTGTGGTTCGGAGGTTTCAGAAAGGAGCGCCGACATTGCGGTCTTCTTACGCCCGTCCAGCCATGCCGGGACAGCGCCCAAGCCGATGGAAAAGACCTCCGGCTCTTTCTTTCCAAACAGTTTTTCAAGGAAATTACCCATCTAGTTCTCCTCCCTTACCTGAAAACACGGTATTCATACGATCTCAGGTCCTGTTCAATCATCTTTGGCGATCTGGAGCAGGCGCCCGGGACCGTCAATTTCCTTCAGTACCTGGATCACGGCAGGCGGGACAAGCGACATCCATGGCTCATTGTTCAGCATGCGCCTGCGTATCTCCGTGCCGCTCAGGGTGTCGCGTTCGTACATTGCCGGTGACTGGACCCTGATTCCTGCCTCTCCAAACAGCCGTACCACCAGCGGGTTTGACGAATAGCAGATATCGAAGGGCGGTGTCATGGACCGGACATGGGCCACCCAGAGGGCATTCCGCTGGATATCCTCGATGGGGATCACATAGAACGGGCAGCCGAGTGATGCAAGCGAGCGGGTGATCATCAGCACGCGCTCTCCGGCAGTGAACGGGTTGTCGATCTGGTGGGAGAGCTGTGCACTGCCGACACCGATGATGATCTCATCCACGCTCCCGGCGATATGTTCCAGCACCGACTGGTGACCGTTGTGGTAGGGCTGGAACCGCCCGATATAGAACCCGCGTTTCATGGTTGTGCTCCCATCCGAGCGATCCGCGCGGCAAATGCCCCGGCGGTAAATCCGGCATCGATATTGACAACGGAAAGGACCGAGCAGGACTGGAGCATGCTCGCCAGCGCTGCCCTGCCCTCACCCATGTACCCGTACCCGACACTGACCGGGACCCCTATCACCGGCTTGTCCACGAGACCGGCAACCACCGAGGGAAGCGTTCCCTCCCGGCCTGCGCAGACCACGAAGACATGAGCGGCGAGCAGGGGTTTCAGGGCCGGGAAAAGGCGGTGGATGCCGGCAGCCCCGAGATCATAAGCAGTCCTGACCTCGCAACCCATCTCCTCGGCAATGATCTTTGCCTCTTCAGCTACCCGGATATCCGATGTGCCAGCGGTAATTACTGCAACAATCCCGCCGCTCTTTTCCGGTGCAGGACCTTTTCCAAGAACAAGGATACGGCCGGCTTCATGGTAATCGGATGCGATTCCCATCTGGTCAGCAGATGCCCGGATCGGTTCGATCTGCCCGCCGCTGATACGGGTGATGATGCAGCGCCCGGCAGCCTGAGCGTGCCTGATGGCGATCTCTGCAAGATGGGCCGGATCCTTGCCTTCGGCCAGTACCACTTCGGGCAGACCACACCGCACGTTCCTCCCGAGATCAATGCAGGCAAAATCGCCGATACGGTCGAGACGAAGGCCTTCAATGGCTTCGGCTGCGGCTTCTGCACTCAGTTCCCCGTGTTTGTACTGGTCGAGCAGGTCCTGTAATGCCTGATTGGCTGGCATGGTTGTAATAATACAGATATGGATCGGCGTATAATAAGTTAGTTCATTGCATGACGTATCTCATCTTGGTGGCCATGTTCGGAACTGCCGCTGCTCTTTTTCTCTGGTTGCGGGATGCGCGTATCTTTTTCAGGACCGGTCTCAACGGTTACCGGAAAGCTGCTTACCAAGGGGTCCTGTACGGCGCGCTCGCATCGCTGGGGTACATGGTTGCACTGACCATGGAATCATTTGAACTTCTCGGGCTCGGCCTGATCCTTGCCGCTCTGTACCTGCAGGGAAAGATCGAGCGCGAAAAAGTATGGAAAGACGAGGGGACGCTGGAACGTTTTTTCGGAAGCGTTCCCGTACAGCGGGCGAATAAGAAATAACAGACAACGTATAACTTAGCACAGGGATTTTCACCATGCTCCAGAAACCACGGGGAACGCGGGACTTTTTACCGGACGAGATGGAATCGCGGCGCACAGTTGAAGGGCGCCTGCGGGATGTCGGGCGACGGTGGGGCTACCGGGAAGTCTGTACCCCGGAGTTTGAGGATCTTGAACTCTTCACCATGCGCTCCGGGGAAGGGATCATAGAAGAGATGTATGTCTTCGAGGACAAGGGGGGTCGCAGGATGGCCCTCCGCCCGGAGATAACGGCTGCGGTCATCAGGATGTATATCAACGAGGCTAAAGTTGCCCCCAAGCCGCTTCGCTGGTGTTATTTTGCGGACTGCTTCCGGTACGAGCGTCCGCAGAAAGGGCGGTACCGGCAGTTCTGGCAGTTCGGCGTGGAGCTGATCGGTGCAGATACAGCCATGGCCGATGCCGAAGTGATCATGCTCGCTTCTGAAATGCTGGATGCCACTGGTGTTTCTTATGAACTGAACGTAGGTCACCTCGCACTTATGAAAAACCTGCTGTGCGAACTCGAACCATCAGCCCAGCGAAGAGTCCGGGCACACCTCGACAAGAAAGATTTCGGGGGTTTGGAGGAAACCCTTGCAGCAATGGGAAAACCGGATCTCGCTGATTCCCTAGTCTCCCTTGTGGAATGCCGTACGCTTGCGGAGGCATTCGCTATTGCCGGGGAAGTTCCCGGCCGGGTCCGGATCGAACAAACTCTCGCGGCTCTCGATGCCTATGGCGTGAAATACAGCCTGAACTTTGGGATCGCGCGGGGGCTCGACTATTATACCGGCATGGTCTTTGAGGGTTTCGCAAGCAACCTTGGGGCAGAGAACCAGATCCTTGGCGGAGGTACGTACCGGCTCGCGCACCTCTTTGGCGGGGATGACGTTGCCTCATGCGGGTTCGCTATCGGGTTCGACAGGGTGATGGTATCCCTTGGTGATGCCCGGACACATCAGGAGACTATTGCCGGTATAGTCTGCACCGAGGAGGGAAGGATTCGCGCACTTGAAGTAGCCCGTGCGTTCCGTTCCGCCGGCATCCGGGCCGAGATGGACCTGATGGATCGGGGACTGGGAGCACAGCTTGCCCATGCCTCCAGGTCCTCTGATTTTGCCGTTATCATCGGCAGGCGGGAGGTGGAGTCTGGTGCGGTGACCCTCAAGAACCTGAAGACCGGGGAGCAGAACACTCTTGATCTTCCTGCAGCCATCGCTGAGGTGGGAGCGCATGGTACTCGCTGAGGATCTGGCAAAACAGCAGCGCAGCATCAGTGTCGCGGAATTCTTCGAAAAGAACAAACACCTTCTCGGGTTTGATTCTCCAACCCGGGGTGTCATAACCACGATCAAGGAAGCGGTCGACAACTCGCTTGACGCCTGTGAAGAAGCGCAGGTGCTGCCGGACATTTTTATCAGCATCAAAAAAGTCTCAAACGAGGTCTTTCGGATCATTGTCGAGGATAATGGTCCGGGGATCGTCCCCGCGCAGGTACCGTTTGTCTTCGGGAAACTCCTGTACGGTTCCCGGTTCCACCAGATACGGCAGACGCGGGGACAGCAGGGTATAGGAATCTCGGCCGCCGTACTCTATGCCCAGCTGACGAGTGGTGTCCCTACTATCGTCATCTCCCGGACCGGGGCGAAAGAATCTGCCCGCCGGTTTGAGATCCTGATCAGGATCGAAACCAACGAGCCCGATATCGTCTCCGAACAACCATTCGAATGGGATCGCATCCACGGTACTCGGGTCCAGATAGAGTTCAAGAGCACGAT
>JAKLGN010000122.1 GCA_022710665.1 Methanoregula sp.
AATGCCCACTCCTTGAAACAGAGTGCTTTTTTTGCGATGAACAGGTGACTGTCCCGGCCATAACCGCGGCAGAGCATGCTCGTATATACCCGCTCACCCTGTTCATATGACCTGATGAACATTGTTCCGATGGTATACCCCAGCTGCCTGAGGCGGTAGCGGTAGGAGAGGTTGCGGTCGAAAGCATCGAAACATTTTGTTTTTAAGGTTTCATTGATCTTCCGGAAGATGTATCCGAAGACGAACAGGTACCGGATCATCATCCCGAGTGCAAGGGCAAGCTCCGCGGGAAGCCCGAGCCGGCTTGCCCCCTGCAGCATATCCTGCAGTTTTGTCGTGGACGAGAGCAGGATGATGAACGATATGCAGATAAGGAATTTTACGGCAAGAATGCATGCAAACTCTAACGATTCAGCGTAGATACTGATACCAAGCGGGAGCGTGAACAGGACATGGTAGTCCGTGTAATACCTGTTCTTGAAAAAGATCTGGAAGAGGATGATAATTCCCCAGAGTGGTACAATCGCGGCCAGCCGTTTCAGGTAAACGACCGGAGAAACTCCGGATGCAACCCAGAGGACGGCAAAAAAACAGAGAAAGATCGTACCCACGGTATACACCACTGGAGAATAGGGGACCGCCACAATGGCGATGATGGCTGCGAATGCAAGAATGATCTTGACACGGGCATCCAGCCGGTGCATGAAACTGTCATGATAGGCCTGTTTTTCAATAACAAAAAGTTCCTCGATCATGGCATGCCCCTGTAGGCCTGCACCAGCGACTTCTCGGCATCCTCGTAGGTATACGCCATCTCAACCGGTATTCCACTCTTCCGGAGCGAGAGGAGGAGCTTGGGGAGAACCGGAACATCGAGGCGCATAGACTTGAGCATGTCGGGCTGCATGAAGACCTCCTTAACGGTGCCCTCCGCGGCAAACCGCCCCTTGTTCATGACGTAGATGTAATCGGCCACCTCGGCAACCAGCGAGACATCGTGCGTGGAGAAGATCACGGTCATACCGTATGTTTTCGACAGGGAATTGATGAACCCGATAAGGTCGTGCACTCCCTGTGGGTCGAGACCTGCGGTCGGCTCATCGAGTACCAGCACTTCGGGCTCCATCGCGATGACGCCGGCAATTGCAACCCGCTTCTTTTCGCCCCCGCTCAGGTGGTGCGGGACCCTCTCGGCCAGGTCTTCAATACCCACAATCTTCAGCGCTTCATGTACACGGTGATGGATGGTTTCTTCATCAAGGCCGAGATTGGTTGGACCGAATGCAACATCCTGCTCAACAGTTGGGGAAAAGATCTGGTCATCAGCATTCTGGAAGACGATCCCGACAAATTTGCGCACCTCGCGGATGTTCTGTTTTGTGATGGGTTCACCGCGGATCAGGACTTCCCCGGAGGTCGGCCGGAAGATACCGTTGAAATGCTTGAACAGTGTGCTCTTGCCGGCTCCGTTGGAACCAATGACCGCAATCCTCGCGTTCCGCGGGGCAATAAAATTGATCCCCTCCAGTGCTCGAACGCTGTGGGGGTACGAATAACAGAGATCCCGTGTTTCGATGAGGTGCATGTATCCTGAATAGTCAGTCTAAAAAATTTAAAGGTCTATTGGTTTGCTTCAGCCGTTTTCGCTTTTTTTTTATATGCAACCAGTACTTTTGAGATTCCCAGTACAATGCCGAATGCGAGCAGTGTGCCGGCAACAATCGCGATAATACCGCCCAGCGGGCCGAACTGTTCTCCAAGCGAATAATCCGGCATAGGTGATTCAAACGAGAATTTCCCGGTCGTATCCTCGTGGATCTCGGCATCGGGCGGGGTGTCCCCGGTCAGGGATTTCTGTCCCTGTATCACGAGGGCTGTGCTCTCAAGTCCGTCAGGATCTCCCGAGGCAAAGAATACGGCACCGACACCGATAAGGATTGCAATCGCAATACCACCAATAATGAAGGTCCTGTTGTCCATTATGCTTTCACCCCTTGTGTAACCGGCACCGGAAGGGCAAAGTCCACAATATCAGGACGGGCGGTAACGATGAGCTTGATGGCGAAAACAGTCACGAAGCCTTCGATGATTCCGATCAGGGCATGGTATATGCCCATAGCGATCAATCCTTCGCGAAGGGGGAACGTACCAGCAAAATACATTTCAAATGCACAGGCAAGAGCCGGAATCAAACACGCCAGCCAGGCTGCGGCAAACCCCGCAATGTTCACATTGGTGGTCGCTGCCATAAGCGCTTTGAAGGTGTAGTACCCGACGAAACCCCCAATTACTCCCATGTTCAGGATATTGGCGCCCATGGTCGTGATTCCACCATCCCCAAACAGGACTCCCTGCACGATCAGGACGAGCGTGAGGATGAAAACCGCGGCAAACGGCGAACCGAGGATGATAGCGGCCAGCGCTCCGCCAACGAGGTGGCCGCTCGTGCCCATCGAGACCGGGAGGTTGAATGACTGGAGGGCAAAGATGCCGGCTGCCAGCACTGCTATCAGCGGAATTTTTTCTTCGCTCATTTCACTGCGTGCCCAGCGGAGGGCAAGCGCAATAAACACGAGGGCAATGAGCCAGTAGACTACTCCCTGCGGGATGGGAATGAATGCGTCGGGTATATGCATAAGGTCACCAGAGTTGGTATTACGTTTCTAAATTATTGTAGCACTAGGTAGATAAAAAAGGTTGTCATTTAAGATTTTCATTAACCAAAAAATAAAATTGTAATAATCATTGTTACAGGATTCGAGTAGTTTCACAGTTTTTTAATAAGGTAATAACGAAAGCACGCTTGGATAAGAGAAGAACTGCCCGGTCGATAAACTTGAAAATGGAAGGCTGAATCCCCAACCGCGGGAGGTGTCTCCTCACCGTGAACCGGCGAAAGGGAATACCTGATCTCTTCCCCTGCCTGCTAATATCACACCCCAACAGAGATTTACACGGGAGAGAATGCCCGTTCCGTAATATCCGGTTTTTAGGATGTGTGTTTTGAGAATGAGGGCTAAACTATGTTACTCACCCGGCTTTACGCCCGTATCGGGAAATCCGGGCATTCTGCATGGCCCGGAAAATCCGAAAAAAAACGCTGTTTGCAGGAAGGATCGGGGATTCGGACAGGCCGAAAACTGGCATATCAGACGTCAGGTCCTGCCGTATCCTTGGGTTTTGCATATTACAGAGACATTGGCAAATTTTTTTTAGGGATACCATGCCGAAATTTTTTAAAAAAAAGCAAACCGGAAAAAGATTTTTTGGAAAATCCCGGCACCCTAACCCTCAATCGAGATCGTGGTCAGCTTAACCGACTCGACACCCTTGTGGGACATCAGCTTCTCCGCAAGCGCCTTGAGCTGCGATCCGTCGCCATGGACCAGGATCACTTCCAGGCACCGCTCGTGGGTGACATGCGAGTGGAGCGAGGCCTTGATGATACCGTGGTACTCGTGCTCGACTTCCGTGATCGCCTGCAGCAGGTTGCGCTGCTCGTGATCGTAGACCATCGTGATAACCCCCTCTCGTTCCCCCTTGACATCCGCCATCCACTTGTAGTACGTGATATAAGTCCTGATTGCGTCGCGGATGCCTTCCGAACGTGATGAGTACCCGCGGTAATTGAGAATTTCATCGAAGCGGTCGAGAAGGTTCTTCGGGAGTGAGATCCCGATCCGGGAGAGGTCGTCATCCATGGGCATGAATCATCAGTGATGAAAGTATCAAGCTGATTGCTTTTTAAGGTTTTGAAAAATGTACGCGATTCGTAATACTCCCTTTAAGAAAAATATGAATCATACATCTCATATCAATGAGCGGGATCACTACAACACGCCCTATTCCGGCAACGCCGGCACAGGCTCAGCAGGACCAGCAACCGGTCCAGGACCT
>JAKLGN010000123.1 GCA_022710665.1 Methanoregula sp.
TTCCTCGCCTCTGTGGCGTCCCGGTTGCGATGACGTTGTCGTACCAGGATCCGGCATCCTGGTAATACCGGAGAATCGCCGGCGCAATTGAGCCCCCGGAGGGGCAGGGCCGGCAAAAAGGGGGCAGACCATTCGGAGAAGATGAGTTTTTCTCCAGAGCCATTTTTAAAAATCCTGCCGGTATTTTGCCGGATCCCGTCCCAGATAATGAAAAAAATGTATCTGTAAAAAAATCCAAACAAACAGTACCATGGAGAAAAAACAAAAGTGCGAACACTGTGAGAAGGATGCAATCGGGTTCCAGTCATTCGGCTGTTGTTGTGCCTATGTCTGCGAGGATCATGCTGACAGCCTCCTTCTTGCACTCAGACCCGGTGAACAACAAGTGTCTGGAGAATGTTTCGTTGAACGATACCCTACCGATTCCTGATCATTGTTTTTCGGAGTTTTCACCCCATCTTTAAATGCCCTGCCGTACAATCCCCTTGCAGAAAACCATGGCACGAATACTGGTCGCTTACACTACAAAAAAGGGGTCAACCGCAGGGATTGCAGAAGCTGTTGCATCCACGCTGCAGGCCGCCGGCCATACCGCTGACGTTTTCGAGATTGCGAAGCTGGTATCGCTGCAGGGATACGATGCTGTCGTGATAGGCGGACCCTTGTACATGGGAAGGATGGATGGAAGTCTTGTGAAATTCGTACAACGCCACGAGCAGGATCTTGCCCGGGTCCCGGTGGCCGGGTTTGTCGTCTGCCTTGCGGCGGCAGCAAAGGACCCCGAAGGGATGGCGTGGGCAACAAAAGCGCTCCATGACGCGCTGGCCCCGCTCCAGCCGGTTGTGGAGACGGTTTTTGCCGGAAAACTGGACCCGGAGAAACTTTCATGGTTCCAGCGGTGGATCACAAAAAACGTGAAATCCCCGGTCGGGGACTTCCGCGACTGGGCAGCCATCACCATATGGGCACGGGACCTGCCCGGAAAGATGAAAGTGTGAGGGGACCGGGGAGATAGTGATCCTGATGGCAGAAGGCGGGAACCCTGAGGTGAGATGGTGACTGGAGAGCCGGCCCTGTTTCTGGAAGCATACCGGATACCGTGCAGGCGGGGATGTCCCTGCAGTCCCGTTGGCCGGATTCCCCGGACGGCATGTCAAAACCAGGTCCGGGGGTGCCTGACATGACGCTGGTGGTACGGGAAGTTTGTGCAAAATCCATCCTCTCCCCCTCGAAGATCTATCCCTGGGTCATCAACCCGTATACCGGTTGCCAGCATGGCTGCACGTACTGTTATGCCCGTTTCATGAAACGGGTGACCGGGCACCGGGAACCCTGGGGAGAATTCGTTGATGTCAAGATCAATGCCCCGGATTTGCTCCGGGCGGCGATAAAAACCAGGAACCGGGATCGCGTCTGGCTGAGCGGCGTCTGCGACCCGTACCAGCCTCTTGAAGCAGAGTACCGGCTGACCCGCCAGTGCCTGGAGATCCTGGTCCGGCACAACTGGCCGATCATCATCCAGACCCGCTCTCCCCTGGTCCTGCGCGACCTGGACATTCTCCGCAATGCCCGGGATGTTGAGGCCGGCCTTTCCGTGACAACCGCTGATGACCGTATCCGGCAATTATTCGAGCCTGACGCTCCTCCCATCCCCGAGAGGCTACGGGCATTGGAGGAACTGCACAACGCCGGCGTCCGGACCTATGCCATGATCGCCCCGGTGCTTCCCGGTGCAGAAGGGCTTGCAGGACTCCTGAAAGGAAAGATAGATTATGTCCTGATGGACCGGATGAATTACCATTATGCCGACCAAATATACAGGGACAACGGGATGGAAGACGCGCTTACGGACGGGTATTTTTACCGGATCCGGCAGGAGTTTGATGCACTATGAGAGAACTCAAACAACGAAGGGTGATGTGCCATTTCAGCACCTGATTTTTTCCCTTAACTATTCACCGGACACTCCCCCGGGCTTCGGAAATGCCTTGGCCCCCGCTGTTGAGGCGCCCCCCTCATTGCCACAGAACGGTATCACCTTTTTGCTAATGATGAAAAAATTTTTAATGAAAATACCAACCTTTTTCCCTGTCCATTTCAGTTCAGGACTCCTTCCCAGGATTGGGCAAGACATTGCATCCCGGTAAAAAACCACGACACTTCGGGGGAATTTTCATGAACGTTAACATGGTCCTTTTTTCATCGTACCGGTACAGCCGGTGCATTGTATTGCGGCGCAGGGGGCCGGTG
Source organism: Methanoregula sp. (assembly GCA_022710665.1). GTDB lineage: Archaea > Halobacteriota > Methanomicrobia > Methanomicrobiales > Methanospirillaceae > Methanoregula. The sequence goes on from JAKLGN010000123.1 coordinate 2,251, forward strand.
CTGCAATCACGGAAACCATGCCAGACCCGGCTTCCGTTGTTTTCCCGGTACAGCATTGTGCCGGGGGCCTCTGAAGATGTAAAAAAAATCTGGATTTACCCTTTCGCTACCTTCATATTGTGAACCAGCAGCTGGGATCTTCCCACGAAATACGAGGTATAGTACGACTGGTTGGGTGATCCGTGAAGATTATAGACATCGCGCTCACCGGCGGGCAACGGGTCATTGACCAGTACTTCCCAGTGGTTATCCCGGCAGAGTACCCGGTCCCCCGCCACAAGCTCGGATGCCGGCGTCCAGGTGCCCGTGTAGAACGGCTGGATAGGCGTACAGATAATGGTGTCGTTGGTGAATTCCAGCCGGAGCACAGCCTCATTCCGGTGGATCAGGACCTCGGTTATCGTCCGGTTGATCACATGCCCGGTGCTCGTATCATAGCCCGGGATACGATCCCCTGCCTGTATAAGGGATATCGGCACGAACGAGTCGTAGGTTGCAACTGCGGTCGTTTCAATAAAGCAGCCACCTCCCCCAACGCACACGCCGTTGGTGCATGTCGGGTAGGTATCACTGCATTTGTGGTTGCACTCGCCACAGTTCCCGGTATCCGTTTGGGGGTTGACACAGATACCATTGCAGGTGATGCCCTGCTGGGACTCCGGAATGCAGGTGCCCCCGCATTCCTTGTAGCCGGTCCTGCACCGGCATGCCCCGCTTTCGCAGAATGCGGAACCGTCACATGTTGTACCGCATGCCCCGCAGTTCCGTGAATCCTGGTTCAGATCAACGCAGGTCCCGCAGTCCGATCTTCCGTTCATGCAGGTACATGCGCCGTTACTGCATTCCCGGTCCAGCGGGCAGGATTTGCCGCAGGTCCCGCAGTTGGCGCGATCGGCTGCCGTGTCTGTGCAGGAATCACCGCACAGGGTTGTCGGGGCGGCACACGTAGGCGCAGGAACCGGCCGGATGGATATCGTTGGTCTCACGAGCGTCTTCTGGACAATGGCCGGCCCCGCTATCGTATTCTGTACGATGGCCGGGCGCACAGCGCCGAGTGCCATCGAAGCAGAGGGCGGGTCGAGGACATTGACCTGAAAACCAACCTGGGCAATCACTATCGCGGCAAGGACAAGAATTCCCGCTGCTATGATGACATGCACCGCCCCTGGCTGAGGGAAACCGGCCTTTTGTTCTTTTTCTGTATCAGATCTCTTCTCATCTCCCAATGGACTCACCTTTCAGCCAATTGCCGAAACAGTGAAAAGAAATGCGTATGAGATGATAAAATTTTTTGGTGATTCCTTAATAACGACCACCACGATAAACTCAGGTGGTTGGAAGGATGAACCTCATAGATCTCCAACAATACACGATATCAGAAGAGAAATCCGAGGAGTACCTTCAGACACAAGGTATTCTACAACGGTTTGATGAGTGTCCGTATTGCGCAAGTACTCGGATAGGTCGTATCCGGCGCGGCAAGTACAAGTGCTACGGTTGCCGGAATGAATGGGGACCGAGACGGGGAAGTATCCTTGAAGGATTAAGAGTACCCCTGGTCCGCGTATTGATCGCGATCAAACTGTTCGAGTTGGATACGTCTGTTCGGGAG
>JAKLGN010000124.1 GCA_022710665.1 Methanoregula sp.
ATCCGGTAGTGTTGATTATGTCCGATCAGGTGAGGGTAACAGAAGTTGCAGGGAAAAAAGTCCAGTGGGACGCAGCGCAGATGCGCAAGATCCAGGAGCACCCCTGTTTTTCAGAAAAAGCATGCCATAATTTCGGCAGGTGCCATATTCCTGTCGCCCCCAAGTGCAATATCCAGTGCAATTACTGCATCCGGGATTTTGACTGCGTGAACGAGAGCCGTCCTGGCGTCACGACGAGAGTGCTCAACCCGGATGAATCCATGGAAATGGTAAAAAAAGTTGTCGAGAAATACGATTATATCAAGGTCGTCGGGATTGCCGGGCCGGGCGAACCGCTGGCAAACGAGGAGACCTTGGAGACCCTGAAAAGGCTCCACGAGAAATACCCGGGCGTCATCAAGTGCATCAGCACCAACGGGCTTCTCCTTCCCGACAAGATCGACCTTCTCCAGAAGTACGATGTCGGGAATATAACCGTAACACTCAATGCCATCGACCCCGAGATCGGGGCTAAGATCTACCAGTTTGTGGACTACAATGGCAAGCGCTATACCGGCCTTGAAGCGGCAAAACTTCTCCTCTCCCAGCAGTTGAAGGGAATTGAGGAAGCAGTTAAACGCAATATGATTGTCAAGATCAACACCGTTTATATCCCGGGTATCAACGAGGATCATATCCCTGCTATCGCAAAAAAAGTCGGTGAGATGGGTGTGTATACGTTCAATGTCATCCCGCTGATCGCGCAGTATAAGTTCGCCGATATCACCCCCCCAACCCAGGAGATGAAGCGGAAGATGCAGGACGAATGCGGAAAATATGTCAAGCAGATGCGGCACTGCCAGCGCTGCCGGGCTGATGCAATCGGTAAGCTTGGTCACGACGTTCAGTCGTGCATGTACGAGAATAAGTAACCCCCTTTTCAGGAGTGTACTGTTCCTTTCCAGACCGTGACTGCCGTACCGGCGATTGTTACCCGGTCCGGGGTGTCCATCCGGACGTGGAGCACCCCTCCCCGCTCCGAGGCCTGGTACGCTGTCAGTGTGTTTTTCTTCAGTCTTTTCTGCCAGAACGGTCCGAGGCAGCAGTGAGCAGAGCCGGTAACCGGGTCCTCATCGATCCCCACGGAAGGTGCAAAGAACCGGCTCACGAAATCAAATCCCGGCGTTGAAGCGCGTGACGTGACAATAACACCCCGCATGGGGATTTTCGCAAGGCCGGAAAAATCCGGCGACATCTTCCGGACTTCCTGTTCCGATGCTGCTTCGACAAGCCAGTCAAACCGGTTCTTTCCCGTATAGCAGGATTGTATCCCGAGTGCGTGGGAAAGCCCGGCCGGGGCGGGCACAGGTTCTTCCGGCACGGCAGGAAAATCCATCTCTATGAGATCCCCTTTTTTACCTGCAGAGAGCGTCCCGCTCTTTGTGATGAACCGGGCAGGTTCATCCTCCCCGAGATATCCCGTTTCCCAGAGGATATGGGCTGTTGCGAGTGTTGCATGACCGCAGAGGTCCACTTCCGTGCGGGGAGTGAACCAGCGCAGGCAAAAGCCATCATCCTCACGACTGATAAACGCGGTCTCCGACATGTTCATCTCGCGGGCTATTGCCTGCATCCACGCCGGGTCCGCTGGTCGTTCAGGCAGGCAGACTCCCGCCGGGTTTCCCTGCCCGATCCGGTCGGCAAAGGCATCAACGCAGAAAAGATTATACCGGAGTGACATCTGCGGTCCGTGAATATTATGAGCCAATGGATGGAAGCGGCAGGTTTACCTGCCCGTTACTCATGCCTGTACCCAGGACGCGGTCCATCTCCCGTATGACCGGTTCCAGCGCGGGAGGTATCGCAGTATCTTCTGTTCGGACGGTCTTTCCCCGGTAACTGATGCTGTACTGCAGGAAATCGGCCCCCCCGTGGCGGGACGTATAGTTCCCCTCGAGCGTCGGGAACTGGGCGGCATCAAATACCGCCGAGATTTGGGTAAGATCGGACTGGTTGAGCAGGATCTCTCTGCTGGTTGTCCGGTTTGAGACCAGGGTGACGCCGTTGTCAAAGATCACAAGCCGGTCATTCACACCGGCGATTCCTCCGGTACGCTGGTAATCAACGAACAGCACCGGGACTGCGGGGAGAGAAACCGGCGGAGTCTTCACGCCAAGACAGCCCGTCAGCACGAGCACGGTAATCACCAGAAGTGCACAAATGGCAGTCCATATCCTCATGGTATTCCTTTCCGGTCCGAAGGTGTGATGTGGTTATGTTGAACGTTTATATCTGTAATACGTCAGACTTTGCCTGTTTTCCCGAAGACTTGCGTTCGGGAAGCACTTCCTCGAGAGCTGCAATCAGGGTGTCAATCTTCTGATTGTTAAACGCGGTCCGGAACGCGTGAAGTTCTGCAATGCTCATGATGTAGACCCCTTTCTTCTTCATCGGACTACCGTCTTCTTTCACCGGGTTGATCTCGATGGCAAGAGATGCGGGGCGGTTCTTGTAGGGCGGCATGCGGACAATCGAGACACCCTTGACCGATGTATTCTTGCGCTCCCAGTCCTGCCCTTCCTCAACGAATTCCCTGAGGCTTTCTGATAGTTCCATAGTAAACAACATTTGATTTATATATTAAAAGCCTATTCGTCCGGATCCGCCTGCCTCTGTGGCTACCGGCCAGCGATCCATACCGGAATTCATCAGCGGGGTGTTCTGCCTCCTGACACAGCATAATAAGATAAGAGGATAAACCGGTGACAGTACAAACCCCCATGTCAGTCCTCACCCTGCACCCGGACCAGCTGTTCAACCTTGATGAAACCCTCTCCTGCGGGCAGGTATTCCGCTGGGACCGGACCATGGACGGCTGGTGGTACGGGATTGTGGGAGGTCACGTCATAAAAATACGGCAGGACAAAAACAGGCTCACCTTCACCGGTGTGCCGGCATCGTTCATCCGCCGGTATTTTTCGCTTGACATGAATATCGCTGAAATTCTTGCATCCATAGATTCCGATCCCTTCATCCATGCGTGTATCCGGAGACACCGTGGCCTCCGGCTCGTGCGCCAGCCGCCATGGGAGTGTACGGTATCGTATATCTGTTCAACGAATTCCAATATTCCGACAATCCGGCGCAGGATCGCCTCCCTTGCGGAACGGTACGGCAGGCCCGTTGCATTTGAAGGGAAAAGATGGTATGCCTTCCCTGAGCCCTCTTCCATCTCCTGCGGTGGTCACGACGGGCTGACGGAGTGCCGGCTGGGTTATCGCCAGTCCTATGTCTTTGGTACTTCCTGTCTGGTTCCCGATGAAAAAATCTGGGAAAAGACGGTCAGGAAACTGTCGTACGATTGCGCGCACAAAGAGCTGATGGGCCTCCATGGCGTGGGTTCGAAAGCAGCAGACTGCATCCTCCTCTTTGCGTTCCAGAAGTACGATGCCTTCCCGGTCGATGTCTGGATCCGCCGGATCATGCAGGAGCACTACCTGCCGGATCTGACGCTGGATGCGCCCCTCACCCCCCGCGAATATGCCATGATCCGCCGTTTTGCCAGGGAGCATTTCGGGGAGTACTGCGGCTGGGCACAGGAGTACCTGTACGCAGGAAGGGTGGGGTAAATTTCTGGGATATTCTAAAAGAACTGGTCATTTCATATCGAAAAATTTTTGAATGTTCCATCCCCGCGGCAGCTCAAATCCAAGACAGGTAATAAGAAAGTCATCTGCCCGCGATGCCCCGGAGAGGCCCTGAAACGGAGGGCTCTCATAATTCCGTGGGTAAACTACCATCCCAGCACCTGACAATCTCAAGCAATCATCCGCCCCCCTTGCGCCAGCCCTGCCCCC
>JAKLGN010000125.1 GCA_022710665.1 Methanoregula sp.
GAATCCGGCATGAAATCACCGTTTGGAATCGATCTGTTCCATGGGGAGCGGACAGGGGTCTTTGCCGCACACCTGCTTGAGTATAGCAGTCTGGTGCTCCATCAGCGTTGCCAGGTCGAAGATACCCGTGACATCGACGACTCCGATTGCACCGATAGCGGTCCCGTCCTTGTCCCGTATGGGGGTGACCGTGACCGGCACTCCTTTGTAGGCACCGCTTCCGGGAGTCACCTGTATGGTCTGGTTTTTTTCAATAACCTCCAGCAGCACCGGGCCATTGTAGTGTCGGTCGATGATCCGGCCGTCCTCCACCCGTATCCCGTCCCTGTCCCGGGATTTTGCCGTTACCGGCAGGCGGTGGATCAGTTCATGGACGGCAAGGACGATGGGTTCGAATTCGGCTGCTTCAGCGCTGCAGGAGAGTGTATAGCGGTGCATCGGAATACCTCAATACTCTGGTCATTCTCTATCCAGATGAAGGTTGTGGAGTGGGTAATCCGGGACGGTGAATCCGGCAGGGGTATCTTTAAAAAAGTCCCGCAGCTTCCCCGCAGTGCGCCCCTTCATCCGAAGCATTTTCATTTCATCCTGCAAATACTACCCAGAGAAAACCCCCGTGGACCAGATAGCATGAAAATCACCATAATCGGCGGCGGATATGTCGGGCTCGTGACCGGTGCCTGTTTCGCAGAGAGCAGCCACGATGTCACGATCGTTGATCTCGATCCCGCCCGGGTCGGCATGATCAATGACAAACAACCGCCCATCTTTGAGCCCGGCCTTGAAAGCATTCTTTCCATGACGGCAGGGAAAAATCTCAGGGCATCTCTTTCTTATGATTCGGTCAGCACGTCAGATCTCACGTTCATCTGCGTGGGGACCCCTCCCCGGGAGGATGGAAGCGCAAATCTCACGTACATCGAATCAGCCAGCCATTCTGCCGGTACGGCATTGCACAATGCCACGGGCTACCATGTGGTTGTCGTGAAAAGCACCGTTCCCCCCGGGACAACGGAGACGGTCGTGATTCCGCTTGTCATTGCTGCTGCACATAAAACCGAAGATGAGATCGGGTTTGCCATGAATCCTGAATTCCTGCGTGAGGGGCGGGCGATTGAGGATTTCCGTACACCGGACCGCATTGTCATCGGGAGCAACCGGGCCCGGGCAGGGGACCTTGTCTCGGAGGTATACCGCACCTTTCCGGCACCGGTGGTTCGGACCGGTATTGCCGCAGCGGAGATGATCAAGTACACGTCCAATGCTTTTCTTGCCACGAAAATTTCGTTCGCAAACGAGATCGGCAATATCTGCAAGGAACTGCATATCGATGTCTATGACGTGATGAAAGGGGTCGGGCTTGACCAGCGCATAGGGCAGAAGTTCCTGGATGCCGGTGCAGGATTCGGCGGGAGCTGTTTTCCCAAGGATGTCTCCTCGCTTGCCGTGCTTGCCGGCCGGGCGGGTATCGAGCCACGCATACTCCGTGCAGTGCTCGAGGTCAATGAATACCAGCCGCACCGCCTTGTCGCGCTTCTTGAGAAAAAAGCCGGCAACCTCTCCGGCAAGCGGATCGCCGTTCTCGGGCTCGCGTTCAAGGACAACACGGATGATGTGCGGGATTCACGGGCAATTTCGGTGATCCAAGAGCTGGTGGAAAAAGGAGCCCAGGTTGTTGCCTTCGATCCCATGGCAGCAGTGAACATGCAGAAGATCTTTCCCGCAATCGAATATGCCGGCAGTGCGGGAGATGCCCTAAAAGGAGCTGACGGATGCCTTGTCATGACCGAGTGGCCTGAGTTCAGCCGGATCGGTAAGGAATTTGAACTAATGGCCCAAAAAATTGTCATAGAAGGCCGGCGCATTCTGTCCTGGAATGGTGCAGATGGTATCTGCTGGTAACGGTTGCGATCCGGTCGGGTGTTTTTGAGGATATGATGAACAGGAAGCAGAGTGTCCGGAAAGTTGTCATCCCTGCCGCAGGTTTCGGGACCCGGTTCCTTCCGATGACCAAGGCCCAGCCCAAGGAGATGCTCCCGGTGGTTGACAAGCCGGTCATCCAGTATGTTGTTGAGGAGGCGTTGGCTTCCGGTATCACAGATATCCTGATCATCACCGGGCGCAACAAGCGGGCGATCGAGGACCACTTTGACCGGAGTTTTGAACTTGAATCAAAGTTTGACACGGACCGGTCCAACCCGTTCTATGAATCCCTCCGATCGATCACGGATATGCCGGACCTCCACTATATTCGCCAGAAAGATCAGAAAGGCCTCGGAGACGCAGTTCTGCTTGCAGAACGGCACTGCGACGACGAGCCGTTTGCCGTTCTCCTCGGGGATACCATCTGTGTCGCACCGCCAGGAGCCGGAACCTGCACCCTCCAGATGATGGAGGCTTTTGAAAAGTATAAAAAACCCGTCATTGCCGTAGAGACAGTTCCCCAGAGCAAGATTGGGGACTACGGGATTATTGATGGCAGGGAGATCTCAAAGGGTGTGTTTTCCATCCGAAATATTGTCGAGAAGCCCGATCCAGCCCATGCCCCCTCCAACCTCGGGGCAATCGGTAGATACATCCTTACGCCGGCGATATTCCCATTATTGCGGGCGGGACAGCCCGGTCATCATGGGGAGATCCAGCTCACCGATGCGCTCCGGGGGCTTGATGAACCGCTCGGGCTCATCACGGACTGCCGGCGATATGATATTGGCGATAAACTGGGCTGGATGAAGTCCAGCATCGAACTCACGCTCGATCGCAAAGAGTTTGTTGGTGAACTTAAACCATTTTTATTAAACCTCCTCCAAGGTGATCTGGAATGATATTTGATCCTGAGGAAGAATTTGACGTGATACAAAGGAACCTTGGCGATATCTCCTATGAAGACCAAAGGGTGCTTGTTACGGGAGGTGCCGGCTTTCTTGGTTCATGGATGTGTGATGCCCTCATAAACTCCGGTGCGTATGTAGTGTGTATCGATAATTTTACAAGCGGTCAGAAAGAGAACATCAAAAACCTGATAGACCATGAACGGTTCCGGTGTATCGAACATGACATTTCCGTGCCGCTTTCCCTAAACACCCATCTTGATTATGTCTTCCATATGGCAAGCCGCGCATCGCCGTTTGAATTTGAGCACTACCCAATCCAGATCCTCAAAGCGAACACGACCGGAATTCTTGTTGCGCTTGGGATCGCCAAAAAGCATGGTGCAAGGATTATGTTTACTTCAACGAGCGAAGTGTACGGTAATCCGGATGTTGTTCCCACTCCCGAATCGTATTATGGCAACGTGAACCCAATCGGACCACGGGGATGTTATGATGAGGCGAAACGATGCGGTGAAGCGTATGTGATGGCGTACCGGAAACAGCACAAACTCGATACGCGGATTGCCCGGATCTTCAACACGTATGGGCCGCGGATCCGCATGGACGGTATCTATGGGCGGGTAATTCCCCGGTTCATCGACCAGGCCCTGAAAGGAGAGCCGATCACGGTCTTCGGTTCGGGTTTGCAGACAAGGAGTTTTACGTATGTGACCGACCAGATCGAAGGACTTCTGCGCCTCGCATCGGTTGATGCAGCATGCGGGCAGGTCATTAATATCGGGAATGTCAACGAGATCACGGTTCTTGCCCTCGCAAAAAAAGTGATCGAGATCACCGGCTCCTCATCAACTGTCTCCTTCCATCCCCTCCCCCAGGACGATCCACTCCGAAGGCGGCCAGATGTAACACGAGCAAAGCAGCTCCTTGGCTGGGAGCCAAAAGTTCCACTGGATAGAGGGTTAGTTCGGACCATTGAATGGATCCAGTCTTGC
>JAKLGN010000126.1 GCA_022710665.1 Methanoregula sp.
ATGCGGGGAAAAAGTATGCCGGATGTTACAAAGGCTGAGATCGGCAGAAGGATGTACCATGTTCACCGCGAGAAACGGGTGGAACAGGCAGTGAAACTGATGCAGCAGGGCCTTGGCCCGGAATGGAAATCGTTGAAAGAAGGGGAGATTCTGGTCCTGCGCCACCTGCTGCAGTGCACGTGGAACAAAATTGACCAGAAGAGATGGGATGGCATACCCTTCAGTACCATGGGGATGGACACCGTCCGGAAGATGCTGTCCTATGGTGAAGGCGTACGCGCGGGCCACAATCCTTCACCCGAAGCGGTTGCGGAAATTAGAAGAATTCTGTTGTCATTCGGATAACCGGTCCCTTTTTTTTGCTCCGGGAAACCTTGCGGTAGATGCAGAGAGAATGGGATCCTGGCGACAGTCTGTCAAGGCCGGGTAGACCAAAAGACTGGGTACAGGACAAGGAAGGGCGGGGCTGTTCCCGCGCGGGGGGGAGATTATCTGCATGGAGAACGCAACAAGAGGCTTACTCAGTCGCCACTCTCACACACTCCTCGGTGGTACCGATCCGGGCGACTGCACGGCACATGTCCGGCACATATGCGAGTGCCTTGCCGCTGTTGACCATGATCCCCGTATACTGCTCCATGACAGGCGATACGACCATACAGGTGTCTGCATAAACCTTCGCCCCGCTCTTCTCGATGATTTCCACGTCCCGATGGTTCCTATCGATCACACCCTGCGAAGCAAAAACGTAGAAGGGTTTTGTCACCCGCTTCCCGGACAGAAGCCGGGCAAGGGTGCCCAGCTCATCGGGTGAGCAGTGGGGACAGCCAAGGGCCACAGCCTCGACCGGGACCTCCCGGAATATGGTTGCGATCTCTTTTACCTCAACCGGGATCTTCTCAAGATGGCTGATTCCAAAACAGTTTTTCTGCGCTTCCGGGGTAACATCTTCAACATGATACAGGGCAACAGCACCGGTGGCTGCCATGGCAGCACCAAGGGCTTTGAGCTGGTCGCGATCCGGGGTGATGCCGGTATAGTAGGGGATCCGGTTTCCGACAAGTTTTCCGACATGGTACCCGAGGGCCCCGTAGTCGGCAGGAGTCCAGTCCCGGGTTGCTATCTGTACATCAATAACAACCTGGGGCGTCCGGTTCTTCGCGAGGTGGAGCCCGTAGCAGGGGGTCTTTCCGACGAGTGCGGCGGCAAGGGCACCGGGCCCACCCTCGCGGTTGGTCCGGGCGCCGAGAACGGAATTCGCATAGCAGACGGCTGACGACTCAGACCACGCGAGGTGATCGCCAATCAAGGTTTCCCGCAGGTAATACGGGGTGCAGGTGCATTCGAGGCTTATGCCGAGCCGCTCATACGCGGCAACTACAGCCTGCTGTTTTTTTGCAAAATCCGGGTCCACACCCATCTCCTGCCAGCGCCCCCGGGGCATACCGATGGGGTTCAGAACGGCGGGGACAACTGCCTTTGCATCAAGGGTGTTGAGCCACTGGAGACCATACTCGCCGATTGTCTTGTAGGACGCCCCGCTCACCTGCGCACTTTTGATGGGGACGAGCCGGGCGGCACCAAATACTTTGCCGAGAGCAACAAGGAGCTCAAGCATCTTCTGCCGGGTCTCACCCTGCTCCCCGGCAAGGATCTGTTCATCGTCGGGGTCGAGATACATGTGGCTCACCATGCAGCACGGATGAAGTCGGCCTCGCGGCCGATCACCATCGTTGCATCCACCCCGATCTTCACGTTGGTGCCATCTTCGAGCTGGCACGGGTCGAGCGATGAGCCCCGCACACCGGTGATGACCAGAACATCCCGGTCTCCGCTTACGCGGGTTGCAATCGCGTATTCCACCTCATGCGGATCTTCGGGATCGATATCCTCGTCCACGACAACCACATGCTTGAGCGAGGTGTGGGCTGCAAATGCCGCCATGATCGCGTTCTTCGCATCGCCCTGTGTGCTCTTTTTTATCTGGATAACGGCATGGAGATAGCCGCAGCCGCCTTTTGTCAGAACAACATTCCGGACTTCAGTCACGCCAGCGACGGCCTTGTATATCTTAGGTTCGTACGGGGCGCCCATCAGCACTTTGTGTTCATCGCCGCCCGGGAGGATCCCGTGATAGATGAAGTCCGGTTTTGTGAACATGCCGGTCAACTCGATGATATGCTGCATGCGGACCGGGTCGTAGGTCCCGGTGATGTCTACAAACGGTCCCTCCTCCGTGAGTTCTTTCGTGATGTACCCTTCCAGCACAACCTCGGCATCAGGTACGAGCACCCCGTTTCTGCACCGCTTCACCTTCAGCGTTCCGCCCATCAGTTCTGAGGCAAACGGGAGCTCCATGCCGGTCGGCACCCGCGTACAGCTCGCAAAAGTTACCGCCGGGTGTGTCCCAATCGTGATCGCGACAGGAAGGTTCTCCCCCTTCGCGATGGCTTTTTTCAGCATCACGTGAGTATGCCGGCCTTCAACCAGTCTCGCGACAACACGGTGGTCGTCCAGCACCTGCATACGGTGGATCGATGCATTTTCCACTCCCTCCCAGGAGGAGAAGACGATGCCAGAGGTGATGTACCGGCCTGCATCCCGGGGGAAGTGGTGCAGGATCGGGAGCTTATTCAGGTCGGGCTTCTTCATCGGGAGGGGTCCGTCTTCCACGACATTGCCATTGTACTTCGCATCCGCGAGGGTCCTGACCATCTTCTTCTCGTCAATGCCGAGGGCAAGGGAGAGCGCCCTGCGGCTTGCAGTGAGGTTCATCACCGCACGATGGCCCCCGATAGTGTGGAAGAAGAGGAGCCGGTCAGTCCCCGCTGCCATCTTTGCCGCCTGCATATCTGCCGACACATCGTCCTTTATCTCGGTTACAAGCCCCGCGTTCCGCATCTTTTTGATAAATTCACGCATCGTAACCACTCCAGCGTTGTCCAAGCGTGTGTTCCACCCCGAGATGGTCCAGCACGCGGGCTACAACCATGTCGACGAGGTCATCTATCTTCTCCGGCCGGTTATAGAACCCGGGACTCGCCGGCATGATCGTGGCACCTGCCCCTTCTGCGGCCAGCATGTTTTTGAGGTAGATCCTTGAGAGCGGCATCTCGCGGGTGACAAGGATGCAGGTGCGGTGCTCCTTGAGGCAGACATCCGCGGTGCGGGTGATCAGGTTGTCTGCGTAACCGTTGGCAATCGCCGCAAGCGTTTTGGAACTGCAGGGAATTACCACCATGCCATCATACCGGTGAGACCCGCTCGCGATTGAGGCAAAGAGCTTGTCGTTCCCGTGGTAGGTTGCATCGAGCCCCTCAAAAGAAACTCCCTCATGGAACGCGATCTTCCGTGCAACATCCGATACGATCAGATGGACCCGTGCATCCCTGCAGAGGACCTCGAGCAGGCGCTTTGCATAGATCGCCCCGCTGGCGCCCGTCACACCGACAACAAACTCCTTTTTCATGGCCGTCTCCCGCTCTCCTGTGATACCAATGTCGGAGTGGTGATAAAAAAGAGTTTGTGCAGGATGGGTGTCAGATCATGGTTTTAAACTGTTTATCATCTGTCCTTACGCCAGCCCGGTCCTCCGTACGAGGGACGGGGGGCATACGAGAGGATACGTCCCTGCTTCTTTTACACAACCCGCCACAGAGACTCCGGTAGGGAGGCCCTTTTCGTGAGAACCGGAAAAAACGATGGGGAATTTTTACCCGTATGACATTACAGATTCCTTCAGGAAATTATCTGCCGTTTCTTGGGACAGGGGACGGTACCCACTCT
>JAKLGN010000127.1 GCA_022710665.1 Methanoregula sp.
TTACTATCATCTGATACACTATGAAAAACCATGGCGGAATCTTTCTTATTGTTTTATGTGCAGCCATCATTTTAACTGCAGGGTGCACGAGTCAGACGGAAAATAAACCCCCATCACTGATACCCGCGACATCTCTCCCGATACCCACGGCATCTCTCCTTGCACCGTCTCTCCCTTCCGCGAATGCAACTCCGCTCATTACCCTGAAACCCGATTATACCAATCCTCCCGCAGCAACCCCCGCTCCCCGGGCAGATCCCGCAGATGTATCCAAAATTACATTCGTACAATATTCCAACAGAGATTTTAGTGTTGATTACCCTTCAACATGGAAAATTACAACTTCAACGTACACCCCCTACTACTGCAGGAATGAGGTTGATACCGAACAGGCATATTATCAGGTATGTTATAAAGATGAGATGAAATCAATCGGCCCTTTTAGTTTTTATAAGGATGATACCCTCTTCAAGAGCCCCTCGCGGATTGTGACGTTCACGAGTCCCGATGGCACTATAAAATTTGTAGCCTTTACCCAGGATTTTCTGGATCAACTGAATGGAAATTTCATTGTTGTACCAAGTTTCGCATGGGTCAAAGATGAGTTCCGCAAGATGTATCCGGATTTGTATGCAACAAATTATGTGGGAAATTATCAGGAATTCAGCACCGGCAATGCGAAGGCTTCATCGTTTGACGTCACATTGCCCGCCGGCCGTTATCCACAAGCATATACCGGGGAATTCGTGGTTACCGTCCACCAGCTGAACAGGTTTGCATTTATCACAGATAATGAAAATTTTACTCAATATCAAAACCTGAAACAAAGGATGTTTTCATCCATCATCATCCATGATATTGCATAAATCGTTGTGCAGACAAACGAAAAAAAAGTGCTCCGGAAAAATCCTTTTTTCGTGATACAATACCCCCTCTTGCGCCAGGTTGACTCCCGTTGGGAGACAGGGCTCTGGGTGATGTCCCGGGTTATGGTACCGCTCATGCATCGTTATCGTGAATCGGGGCAGCCTCTGGCGTGCGGGGACAAAGCCCGGAAGAGCGTCCGGGTTTTATCAATGATTTCTCTGGAATATAGGTTCATTTTCTGGCACGGGAGAAAGCCTTTGAATATCCCCCGGTTGCGATGGTGCCGTAGTAACCGTACGCAATCATTGAGCTATTTCCAGTTAAGGTAATGCCGGGGCATCGCAATGCGCCATGAGCCCGCGATGGGGGCAGGGATGGCGCAAGGGGGAGCAATCATCATTTGAAACGAGGATTTCTCCAGAACCGAAAAATTTTTCATGAAAATAACGGTTTCACAGTCTATTTTAGTTCATTTTTATAAAAACATTTTCACGTCGACCAGATACATGTATTTTTGGTGTTTTACCAGCACGTTACCCAAAATTACCTAGTACGGGCAGGATGCCTTCCGGCAGGGCGGGTATTTTTAAAAATGTCCGTATCGTGTGCGGATCAGTCCGTCAGGGTGAAAATTGCCGTAACCGTCCGCTGCTCGCGGTCATGAGAGCACCGTTCCGTTCTGACGACGTATCCGGTTCCCTCGGCAAGGATACAGGCAATAACGCTGCAGACCGGGCAGGGATTCATCGTGCAGCAGACCGGGGATTCGGCAACCATGACCTGGCACCCGCTGATGAGACGGAACCCTTCCAAAGTCACGCTCGCCGTAAAACCCTCCCGGATGACCGTGACCCGCTCTGCTACCCCGAGGACGTCCGTCATCACCTCGTTGAGGAGCACGGGGAGTGCGGCCTCATCTCCGGGGATGACGAGCTGGTTTGCTCCCTTCAGCTCAAGGAGGAGCGGGTACCCGGACGGCGGGACGAGCAGCCCCGCGGTGGTTGTCCCGTCAACAAAGGTGTCCGGTGAGAGGGGCGAGCCATCGTAATCCGATACCGGGATAAACTGCATGGTTGAGGTCATTCCCTTTTTTCCTGCCGGGACCAGATGGGCCTGCCCCGTCATTCCCATATCCGCGGCAACCCGGCAGAGATTGATACAGCCCTGCACGGAGAGCAGGCTTACGTACCGGGTATCGAGCGGTTCGGATGTTGACAGCAGGGAGAGGAAGATCCCGGTGATCAGGCACGTAAGGGCTGCGAGGACCAGCGCAGCACTGGTCAGGTCGTACCGGTCCGTCAGGACGGCAACGCTGACAAGGATGACCGCACTGAGGATCAGGACCAGGGATGCCCGGTAGTACGGGTTTGCGGGGAGACGGGGAAGGTTCATGGGGGGGCTCCGGCACAGTGTTGCCTGAACTGGTAGTCACGAAGAATCAGGACCACAAGGGCAAGAGCAAGTCCAGCCCCCAGGACCACGAGGAGCGGCAGAACATGGTTGGCGAGCTGGACGAGGCCGGCAAGAACGAGGGTGATTCCAAAGAAGAGAAGCAGGAAGAGCAGGTCCTGCCGGGAGGAGAGCCGGTCCAGCATCCCGGCCACCATGCCGCCGGTCATCCAGACCGCAAAGAGGCCCGCCCAGATATTTACAAGGCCGCAGGCAATGATGAGGGGCTGGGCGGCACAGGCCACATAAAAGAACCGGTCCGGCCGGTCCCGTGACAGGAAGAGAACGCCGCCCAGCAGGAGGGTGAGAAGGAAAGGAAGGTACGAGAGCGGGGAGGGAACCAGGACAGACATGCCGGTCACGCCAAGGAACAGGATGGCAAGGAACAAGGAGCGGGGAGGTATCATTGTCATACAAACGCCTCCAGCGTCTCGGCACCCTGCCGGCCCCAGAAGGATGGTTCGCATGCATCAGTACCTACGGCCGGTGTGCGGAGGTGCACCCGGATCTTCAGCATGGCGGCCTGCCGGATGATCTGCCGGATGTGCGTGGTATCCCCGGTTCCGAGGGTAAAGAGAAAAAGTTCCTCCACGACAAGCCCGGAGAATATCCGGTTCAGCTGCCCGGCAAACACCGTGGGTTTCTGGCTGGCTACTACCGTGAGATACCGTCTCTTCAACCCGGCATAAAACGCCGTAAACGGGCTGTTCTCCTGCATCCGGGCATCAAGGGCGCTGACCTGCAGCCGCAGATCGGAGCGGTCACGGGTGCGGTACTGGTGGACCGTGCGTTCCACCGGGTGCATCCACTCCCGGATACGGGACATGCAGTGCTGAAGGTCCCGTTCGCCGGCAAGGAACTCGAGGACATTGGGGCCGGACACGAAGAGCAGGGAAACAGACCGTCTGGTCATGACAGAACGCTCTGCAACACCAACAACTGAAGACACCATGCGATCCAGATCGCCCGCTGTACCGGGGAGACCGGACCAGGGGAGGTCGATGACAATAAGGAGCGGAATATTCACGATGCCCGTATATTCACGGATATAGAGCTTGCCGAACTTGGCAGAGAGTTTCCAGTCAATGTTGCGGATATTGTCCCCGGTATAATATTCGCGCAGGGACCGGATACCGGCCCCCCGCAAAGGACTTATCTTCTCGATCTCCATCGTCCCGCCGGCGCCGGAGGAGGAAGACACCATTGACCCGACCGGCTGAACGGTGAGCAGCGGGCCGCTGCAGGGTTCACATCTCAGGTCGATCGCCGTCTCAAAAAAAGGATCCCGGAATTCCAGGCAGATCCCGGGGAACAGGACTTCTCCATGAACAACCGGCGTGATCCGGTAGGACAGGGAATGCGGCCCCGGTGACGCCGGAATTTCCAGGGATGTTGTTCCGTCCTGGACTGCCAGCGCGGGGGGGAGCACCTCTCTCGCCGTCACCTGCATGCGGGGAGGCAC
>JAKLGN010000128.1 GCA_022710665.1 Methanoregula sp.
ACGAGGACGACAAGAACGCGATTCTCGTCTCAACGTTCTCCTCACACATCTCCCGGGTCAAGACGATCGCAGAATGTGCCCACGAGATCGGCAGGAAACCCGTGCTTCTCGGCCGCTCGATGGAGAAATACTCGGTGACCGCCGAGCAGATGAAACTCGTCTCGTTCCCGGAGACTACGAGTGTCTTTGGCAACCGCAGAACCGTAGACCGGACCATGCGCCGGATGATGAAGGCCGGCAAGGACAAGTTCCTGCCTATTATCACGGGACACCAGGGCGAGCCGGGATCCATCCTGACCAGGGTCGCCCTGGGGGACACCCCCTACCAGCTGACAAAGGGCGACAAGGTCCTCTTCTCGGCAAACGTAATCCCGAACCCGATGAACTTCGGGCAGCGATACATGGTTGAACAGCACCTCCGGCTTGCGGGGGCCCGGATTTTCGAGGACCTGCACGTCAGCGGGCATGCATACCGCGAGGACCATTACGAATTCATCCAGCTCCTGCAGCCCCAGCATATCGTCCCTGCCCACGGTAACCTGAAGATGACGGCAAGTTATTCCGATTTTGCCGGCGATCTCGGGTATGTTGCCGGGTCCACGGTGCATATGCTGAAGAACAGCCAGAGACTCAAGCTCAATTAACAAGGAGATCCTATGTCGGAACTGTCACCGTACCTTGCATCGGTTGCAAAGACGATCGATCATATGATCGACCGGTATTTTGTCGATAAGACGGGCGAACTGAACAAAGCCTCCGCCCACCTCCTCGCTGCCGGGGGAAAACGGCTTCGTCCTGCCGTCATGATGCTTGCCGCGGATGCAGTGACAAGCGGAAGTTCAGAAGAACTCCTGCATGCGGCACTGGCACTGGAAGTGACCCATACGTTCACGCTCATCCATGATGACATCATGGACGACGACAGCCTGCGCCGGGGCGTGCCGACCGTGCACACGAAATGGGACATGCCGACCGGAATCCTTGCCGGGGATGTCCTCTACGCCCGTGCTTTCGAACACCTCTGCATGGCGCATGCAAAAGACGATGCAAAAGTCCGGGCTGTGACCATGCTTGCCCGTGCCTGCGCTGACATCTGCGAGGGGCAGCATATGGACATGTCCTTTGAACACCGTTCCGATGTGGATGAAGATGAGTACATGGAAATGGTGAAGAAGAAGACCGGCGTCCTTTATGCGGCCGCTGCCGGGATCGGGGCGGTCCTTGCCGGGGGTAATGCTGTGCAGGTGAAAGCCCTCTATAACTTCGGGCTTAACATTGGTATTGCGTTCCAGATCCAGGACGACCTCATCGATCTGGTGACACCGGCGGAGACGAGCGGGAAGGACCAGGCATCGGACCTCCGGGAGGGCAAGCAGACGCTCCTTATGATCAAGGCGCGGGAGAAAGGTCTCGATCTGTCGAAATACCGGAGGGACCTCTCCGCCGCTGACATCAACAAGGCTATCCAGGAACTGACCGATGCCGGCGTGATCGATGAGGTGAAACAGATGGCATCCGATCTGGTGAGCGCGAGCAATAAGAACCTGGCTGTCCTGTCCCCCTCAAAAGAGCGGCAGCTCCTCATGGATATCGGCGCATTTTTTGTGACCCGGAGCTTTTAGGATGGTTCTGGATGACCCAAAAGAGATCCTCTTTTTGTGTGCCCTGCAGAATGCCGTGAAACACGGGGGAGTGCCTCAGGCGGGAGCCGTGATCGGCATGGTTATGGGTGCCCACCCGGAACTGCGGAGCAGGGCAAAGGAGGTCTCGGCCCTTGCAAAGGATGCAATCAATGCGGTTGCCACCCTTTCTCCTGAAGAACGCATTGCAATGCTCCGGACCCGGGCCCCGGATATGTTCGATGCCCTTTCAGACAGGCACGAGCATAAGAAAGTGCTCCCGGATCTCGAGAAGGCGGAAAACGGGGTTGTCATGCGGTTTGCTCCCAATCCCTCCGGCCCGCTCCATATCGGGCATGCCCGGGCTGCCGCCCTGAACGATGCCTACGTGAAGCAGTACGGCGGACGATACATCCTTCGGATCGAGGACACGGATCCCAAGCGGGTGGATCCGGATGCGTACGGGATGGTGGCCGGAGACCTGAAGTGGCTCGGACTTGGTATTACGGAGACCGTCACCCAGAGCGACCGGCTCTCCCTCTACTATGACCTCTGCCGGCAGCTGATTGAAAAAGGCGGGGCTTACGTCTGTACCTGCAACAACGAACGCTTCCGGGAGCTCAAGCAGGCGGGCACGGCCTGCCCCTGCCGCGGCCAGACGGTGGCAAAGAACCTCGGGCTCTGGCAGAAGATGCTCGACCATACCTTCCGGGAAGGAGAGGCATCGGTGAGGATCAAAACCGATCTTTCCAACCCCGACCCGGCCATGCGGGATTTCCCGGCGTTCCGTATTCTTGATCTCCCCCCGCACCCGAAAGTAAAAGCCCACGTCTACCCGCTGATGAACTTCTCAGTAGTAGCCGATGACCATTTACTCGGCGTGACCCATGTCATCCGCGGCAAGGATCACATTGCAAACACAAGGCGGCAGCGGTACATTTACGACCATTTCGGCTGGAAGGTGCCGGTCTACCGTCACTACGGGCGCATGGGAATCGAAGGAGTTGTCCTCTCCACCTCCCAGATGCGTCTCGGGATCAACGGGGGCACCTACACCGGCTGGGATGATATCCGGCTCGGCACTCTCCGGGCACTTGCCCGGCGCGGGATCTCGCCCGAAGCGGTCAAAAACGCGATGCTTGCCATCGGTATCGGCGACACTGACATATCTTTCTCGTGGGATAACCTCTATGCCGAGAACCGGAAGATCGTGGACCCGGTTGCGAACCGCTACTTCTTTGTTTCGGACCCGCTCCGGGTAAGGATCGAAGGCGCTGCCCGGCACACCGCTCATGCGATGCTCCATCCGGGTGATGCCGCCCGGGGCACCCGCACGCTGGAGTTTGAGGGTACGGTACTTATCCCGAAGAGCGAGATCAGCGAGGGCGTTGCCATGCTCCGGCTCAAGGACCTGTTTAATGTCAGGGTTGCGTGGGACAACGGCACCCCCTCGTTCACGTTCAGTGGCGACTCGCTTGCAGATGCGAGGGCTGCCAGGGCACGAATCATCCAGTGGCTGCCCGCACAGGACTCCGTGCCCTGTACGCTCCTCTCCCCGGAAGGCGAGATGACCGGCGCCTGTGAACCCCTCGTCAGAAAGGAGCTCAATAACGTTGTCCAGTTCGAGCGGGTAGGGTTTGCAAGGATAGATGCAGCAAACGCGTCCGGAATAAGAGCGTATTTTACCCATAAATAGTCTCTATACCGTTATAACGAAAACAACGAATAATAAGACATAAGATAGTTGTCTGCAAGCTAAGAATACGGAAAAACGTGTGACTGAAGACGACATGTATTCTGATGATATACCGGACGTTTGGGAGATCGAGCGTCTCGTTGCAGGGCATCCAAATGCCGAGCAGCTGATTGAGATCATCGGGCGCTCGTATGATTATATCCAGAATCTGCCGCTCAGAGGTCTCAGCGAGAATTATTTAAAAGAAAACCCGGACCTGTTCAATTCCGTATAGTACCTCTTTTTCCAGCTCTTGTAGAAATCATCGGAGGACGCTCTCCGGCGCTCCGCTCATGCTTGAGCCCCCGCCGCTGTGGCAGCCCCCTCATTGCGATAAGCACGCAGAAGGTTTTTTTGCGATTTCCCGTAAGAAAAAAGGATAATCCTATCGCAATGCGCCCCCGCACCCGATGGG
>JAKLGN010000129.1 GCA_022710665.1 Methanoregula sp.
GATCATGGATTGCCTGAAAGCCCAGGGAATCACGGAGCTCGAAGGCCTTGCCCGGGCGGAACCGGCAGCGCTGAAAACTGCGGGGATCGGGGATGCCGAGGCTGACCAGGTCCTTGCTGATGCAAAGAACGTCTATTACGGTCAGGTTCTTCGAAGAATGGGCATCCCAGCGGTCAGCCTGAAAAAGTATCTCGCTGCCGGGTTTTCTACGCCTGATGCATTCTGCGAGCTCAACCCGGAGACACTGAGCGAGCGCACGGGAATGTCGCTTGGGACTGTTCAGAAACACGTGGGGCTGGTACACAAAGCCCTGAACAAGCCCGTGCCGAAGAAAGTCTCAAAGAGCCAGACAGAAAAAGGAAGGAAAGAACTTCTCACGATACGAGGTCTTGGGGAACAGAGTGCAGAAAAACTCATCCTTGCCGGCATTATCGACGGCAAATCCCTGCTTGCTGCTGATCCGGCTGCGGTGGCAGCGGAGACCGGAATTCCGGCACAGAAGATCCGGGAATACCAGATAGTCTTCCGAAAAAAGAAAGAGATCATCCAGATTTAATTTTTAGGGTAGAGTCTCATTTTTACCACCAATCCAAAATCGAAATCATGACGTGAAATCTGCCTGAGATGGAGCTATAAGATTTTGATCAATAAAATATTCCAGGCACATTGAGATAATGATGACGCTCCCGGGGCTTCGCCCCGCCGTTATGGCGCCCCGGTTGCGATTACACGGTATCCCTAAATCAACGTAAGGGGATGCAGGAGGAATCATATGCGCCCCTGCCCCTTGGGGGCGGGCGGGCGCGGGGGGGGCGACACATTCGAGCAAAAAATTCGTAGCTGGATTGCTGCTATACCCATTTTTATTGGGTTCAGTTGTCCCTTATTTCGGCTTCCTGATTCCTGAATTACCTATCGGATTTCTGTTCCGGAGAAAAACCTGTCGACGTGAATCAATTTCCCCACTGGTACAAAGCTTTCTTCCTGAGGGATCCGGGGGCAGTGCGAAGAACCTGGCAAGATGGGAAGAAATTCCTCGTTATCACAAGAGAAGTATCCATGGGAGCAGGATCGTAGCCCAAACGAGAATCCAGGGATTCATTGGTATTTCACCTCATGGGAAATTCTGGTACAGAGAACCTGACTCCACTATCCTCTCACGGTATGCCACCGGTTTATGACAATGAAAAACATATGTATGATGATTACGATGAAATGGAAAGACTGGGTGCACGTGACCAAACTCGATCCAGACAAACAGCTGAAGCCGGGTGATATCGATGCCATCGCATCCAGCGGAACTGATGCCCTCATGCTCTCGGGTACGCTGAACGTGACGCAGGAGAACCTTGCCCTGCTCCAGAAGCAGCTGAAAGCCTATGACTTGCCGCTCGTCATGGAACCTGCCGGTCCGGAGGCAGTACTGATGCAGGGAGTCGATTATATATTCGTCCCCAGCGTGATGAATACCACCGATGTAGCATGGATCGTCGGGAAGCACCAGGTATGGGTCCGGCAACAGCAGAAACAGATAGCCTGGGAATATATTGTGCCCGAGGCTTATATCGTGCTCAACCCAAACTCGTCTGTCAGTAAAGTGACAAGGTCGGTCTGCACACTGAACGCAGAGGAGGTCGCTGCATACGTGACCGTTGCTGACCGCTATTTCCATTTCCCTGTTGTGTACATCGAGTATAGCGGGACCTACGGTGACCCGGCTGTTGTGAAGGCAGCCTCCTGCGCGATCGACCAGTCGATCCTCTACTATGGCGGCGGTATCAACTCTGCAGAGAAAGCGGCCGAAATGAGCAGATACGCCGATACCATCGTGGTCGGGAACGCGGTCTACGACCAGGGCGCAGCTGTTCTGAAAGCTACTGTCGACGCTATCCAGTAATTTTTTTATGCCGACATTCGACATCGTACTGGTGGCCCCGATCTACGAGGGGAATGTGGGATTCTGTGCCCGCGTGATGAAGAATTTCGGATTTGAACGTCTTGTCCTCATCGACCCCTGCACGCTTGGCAACGAGGCAAAAGCCCGGGCTTCCCATGCACAGGACGTTCTTGCCGCTGCCGAGACCTGCACCATCGAGGATGTATTTGCGCGGAGCAATATCGTGGTCGCGACTACGGGAACCGTGAGCAAATCAGTCTGCCACTCCATGCGGATGCCTTTCTATTCTCCCAGGGAATTCCGAGAGCGGGTGAAGGACACGGATGGGCGTATATCAATCTTGTTCGGGCGGGAAAACTGGGGGCTCAACAACGAAGAAGTAAAGAGGAGCGATATGATTTGCACGATCCCGACCACAGAAGAATACCCCATCCTCAACCTTTCGCACGCGGTCGGAGTCATCTGCTACGAGCTTTCGGAGATGCCCCTGCCGACGGTCCAGCTTGCATCGCCAACGGACATGGGATACCTTTACGGCCACATCGATCGTTATCTCGATGAAATCCACCATCCGAAATTCAAGCGCGAGAACACGATGATCCTGATTCGCCGTATTCTCGGGCGGGCCAACCTGACCACACGCGAAGCGAGCACCCTACACGGGCTTTTACGCAGGAGCGAGTGGCACATCGATCCTTCCCTGCTTGACCGGGATAAGACCAGAACACAGAACCTTGAGGACTTCCCCGAAGGAGAGGAGTAGCTCCCGGCTCACATCTCCTGTTCCCCCAAGAAAACCAGCTGGCAGGATGATCGTATCTGCCAGGGCATGGGGAGGAAACCAGAACGCGGGGACGCCGATACGGAATTCCTGGTATATTGGTGACAACGCTTTCCGGCTTAATCATTTCTTTTCTTCTCTCATACCAGATTGCGCTCTATAAATACCAAGAAAACCCATTTTATTGGGATAATCCTACTGGACCGGAGATGAATTAATGCGACTTCTTCTCATTCATTCAGATTACATAGAATACGAAGCCAAAAAGAAGACAAAAATGGCGGAGGACGCTTCAGTCCTCTCCGATAAAGAAACAGAGGCACTCACCGTTTTCTGCGCCGTGGAATCGATCGATGAGGAAGACCTTGAGGGAGTTGTCCTCCAGGGAATTGAAGAGATAAAAAAGACCGCCGGGCAGGTCAATGTGAACAAAATCCTGATCTATCCGTACGCCCACCTGTCCAGCGACCTCTCCTCGCCTGGGACTGCAATAACTGTTCTCAACGCCCTGAGGGCTGGACTCGAAACTGAAGGATTCGCCGTCAAACGTGCCCCGTTCGGCTGGTACAAGTCTTTCAGGATTTCATGCAAGGGCCACCCGCTCTCGGAACTCTCCAAAACAATCCTGCCAGGAGAAGAGGGCATAATCAAGAAAGAGAAGACGGAGGTCACCCATGACTGGTTCGTGCTCACACCCGACGGGAAGCAGCACGACTATAAGGAATATCTTGACGACTCTCCGTTCGGCTGTCTTGTGAAGAAGGAACTGGGTGTTGCCGTTCCGGTCGGTGGCGAACCGGCTCATGTTGATCTGATGCGATCAAAAGAGCTCGTGGACTATGAGCCGGCCAGCGATGTGGGCTGCCTCCGCTGGATGCCCAGAGGCAAGCTCATCCGCGACCTGATAGCCGACTATGTGCTCCGGCTCGTGCTTGACTACGGCGGCACACCAGTCGAAACACCGGTTATGTATGATCTGGGGGACAAAGCAATCTGCGAGCACGCTGCCAAATTCGGAGAACGCCAGTACCGGTTCAGGTCCAACAACCGTAACATGATGCTCCGGTTCGCGGCATGTTTCGGCAT
>JAKLGN010000013.1 GCA_022710665.1 Methanoregula sp.
CCCGACCTCGTCGTACCCGCCAACTGCGATAATTTCTATATCCATTGGTTATCTCCTTCTCTCTTGTTTGGTTATTCTTCCTGAAAAATTACCCGGTTCGGCAGTTTATCGTTTAATCCGTGCCGGATTGTCTTTTTCAATCATCTGCCGGGTCCTTCCCGTAACATGCAGGGGTGCTTTCCGGAGGTCGGCAATACGTGCTGATCCGGTCAGGAACATGGCGACCGTCAGCTCCCGGTGGATAGCATCAATACTATCAGCGAGCGCTTTGTCATCCGACATGGCCGGTTTTAACAGGGGGAGCGCCATACCGCACAGGTCTGCACCGAATGCAAGTCCCCGGGCAATGTCAAGACCGCTCCTCACCCCACCCGATGCGATTACCGGACCGCCGGTTGCGAGAACCTCGGCAAGACTGACGACCGTGGGGATTCCCCATGCCAGAAAGTCCTCTCCCAGCAGCTTGAGGTTCTTATCCCCTGCATTGCCGCTCTCGTCTGCCCGGACGCTCTCAACCGCTGCCCAGGACGTCCCGCCCCAGCCCCCGATATCAAGAGCACGGACACCCGCGCCCCAGCACCGGCGTGCTGTTGCAGCAGAGATCCCGCACCCGGTCTCCTTGACAATGACCGGCTTTTTGAAATGCCGGGCAAGGTCTTCGATGGCAGCGAGGCAGCCGGTTGCATTATGGTCGCCTTCCGGCTGGATGGCCTCCTGCAGGAAATTGAGGTGGATCGCAATGGCATCCGCACCGATCATCTCGACAGCCCGCTCAGCCCATTCGATCCCGTGATCGCGGAGCTGGACAACACCGAGGTTTGCCACCAGGAAGGCATGGGGCGCCTCATCCCGCACAACGGCAAATGTATCGGCAAGAGACGGGTTCTCGAGCGCAGCCCGCTGGGAACCGACGCCCATCCCGATCCCGTACCGTTCCGCTGCCCGGGCAAGCCGGGCATTCGTATCCTTTGTACCGGGATGACCCCCGGTCATTGCCGATATGAAGAGGGGGGAGGAGAATGTGTGGTCCAGGAACCGGCTGCGTAAGTCGATTGTGCTCATATCGCATTCCGGTAATGCGTTGTGCACGAACCGGATATCATTGAACCCGGCATCACCGCTTTCAACCTCACGCTCTGCACAGATGCGGAGGTGATCGAGCTTCCTCGATGACGTAAACCGTTTCTTGTCCGCCATGCGACTAGTCCCCCCTCACGATCGTCCCGCCGGTACCGGATCCTTTAAGGAAATCCGCGATCCGCGAGACATGAAAGATATCTGATCGTATCCCTGCATCAGCAAGGCCGAGCAGTTCATCAATTTTCCCTCTCATTCCACCGGTGACGTCGGTATGACTCGAGTGGCCGATCCGGAGGTCGGGTACCATTTTCCGTGTGATCTGTGGTACAACGACGCCCCTGTCCAGCACTCCCGGTACATCGGTGGCGAGCCCAACGCGGCTGATCTGTAAGGCAACCGCGAGGTACTGTACGAGCTGGTCGCCCGATACGATGCAGGCTCCTTTGGAAAGGTCCATCACCACGTCTCCGTGGATCACAGGGACCATCCCGAGCCTGAGCATGGTTTCCAGCTGGCGGCACTCGAACCCCACCAGCCGGCCATTGCTGGCAATACCGGTGTGGAGGGGGTGAACACCGAGCGCTGCTACCCCCTCGTTCCGGAGGGCGGCAACGACAGCATCGTTAAGACCGCTGACGGCACGGTGAGTCACAAAGATCCCGTCTGTGGTCCCGGCAGATACACCCCTGTCGAGGTTGTAGTGCTTTGCTTCGGGATGCCCGCACGATCCTGCTCCATGAATGATGACCGTATCACAACTCTTTGCTTCTGCAATCGCTTTCGCAACGGAGGTGAGCCGGGCCTTGTCAACGGCACAGCCGGCGCTTTTGTCGGTGATGACACTCCCGCCGAGTTTCAGGATCAGCCGCTCAGACATTCTTCTCCTTTCGTACGCCTTCCGTATCGATACCGGTTACGATCGCCCGCGCCTCGCAGGATTCGATGGCCCCTGCGACCCGGTGTTTCAGCTGCTTTGGGCAGAGCGCAATCATGCACCCGCCGCCGCCGGCACCCGTTATCTTCGCGCCAAATGCCCCCGCATTCCGGGCGGCAAGGACCATTTTTGCCAGCTGCGGGTGGCCGACCCCGAGGACTTCGAGAAGGGCGTGGTTCATGTTCATGTACCGTCCCAGTTCCCGGGGGTTACTGAGGTGGTGGATCGCGCTCATGCTGACCCCCTCGATGGCATCGAGGACCGGGTTTACAATCTTCGGGTGGCTCTCCCTGAGTTCCCCCACCTGCTCCACCATCCTTGCGGTACTGTGGGAGAAGAGCGAGTCCCCGACCACGATGTGGATAGTCTGCGGGGGGAGGCGCCTCCGGGAACCCCCGCTGATGAGCACGATCCCCCCGTACGTGGAAACGGTGGTATCGGTGGGGCTCGCCTTCCCTTTCTGAACCTTCTTCTCGATCTCAAAAGCCATGTTCGCGATATCCTCGCGGGTTTTGTTCATCCTGAATTCGTCGTTGATGGCCGAGAGCGTTGCAACCGTCACCGCTGCTGATGAGCCGAGGCCGGACGAACTCGGGATCTGGGAGTTGATATAAACGCTCCCTCTCACGCCCATCGCTTCGAAACAGCCATCGATATACGGTGACTTTGCCCGCTGAGGCCGTATCGTATCCCTCACGGTCACAAACACCCGGGGCTTTATCGCCATGGCTATGCCGGGCTTTCCGTATACTACTGCATGTTCGCCGAACAAAAATACCTTGCCCGGCGCACTCCACGTTGCCAACCTAGATCACCGCAATACTCGCGTACCCCACGACTTCCTTAAAATCCCCCGTCACGTCCCCGCTCGTCGCATAACGGATCAGTTTTGCCGTACTCGCCCCAAGCCGGGTACAGGCAGCCACCATTGCGGTGATAGGACCGTACCCGCAGGTGGTTATCCTCCGCTCCTCGATCCGCCGGTAGAACTCCTTTGTGTCAAGGGTCAATAACGGGTCGATCGCCCACAGATCGTCGGTTTGTGCCTTCTCTTTTTCTACATAATGGGAAAAGTCACTGGAAGCCACGATCTTGATATCCCGTTTCGTCTGCCGTATCGCGTGGAAGAGCTTTTCTGCAAGGCGCATTGCGCTTGCATAGTCCTGCTGGCCCATCATCACCGGGGCAATCCGCGCACGGGGGAAACGGTACTTGATAAAGGGTATCTGCACCTCGAGCGAGTGCTCGTCGCGGTGCGAGAGTTCATCGGTCTCGATGTCAAGGGAACGGACGAACTCGTCATCCGTATCAACAACCCCGAGTGGTGTCTCCCACGGCATCTCCGAAACGCAGTTGATGTATCCCCGGTGGGACGGTCCTATCACCACGAAGGTGCCGGAGAAACCAGGGGGTATCGCACCGAACGCAGTGGCTGCGACCTGCCCCGAATAGATATACCCTGCATGGGGGGAGACGATCCCCAGGGGGTTCCCTTCCGGTTTTACCCCGGTGAAAAACTTCTCCAGCAGCTGTTCCAGATGTGAAGGCTCCCGCGGGTAAAACATGCCGGCAACGGCGCATGTACGCATCTTCATCGGATCAACCCTCTGGTCCTTCTATTATATCCAGATATCGGTCACCAAAAAAAAGGTGGGCCGATTTCAGAACTCGGTTTCGAAATCCTCGGTCGTGAGAGCCGTGGAGATGCCGCGGAGACGGAGCATCTCGCGGGCCAGGAGGAAGTAAATCATGGAAAGCGCTTTTCTGCCTTTATTGTTGGTCGGGATAACGAGATCCACGAACTTGGTCATGTTGTTGGTGTCGCAAAGCGCAAGGACCGGAATGCCACACTGGACCGCCTCGTTGATAACCTGTGCGTCACCAATCGGGTCAGTGACGACAATGACCTGCGGCTCGATATAGGCATCAAGAACAGGATTTGTCAAAAGACCCGGGATGAACCGGCCGGTCGCGGACATAGCGCCAATGGTGTCGGCGAACTTCTTGGCCGGGTACTGGCCGTACTGCCGGGACGTGACGACAAGAATATTCGGGGCCTCGTACTGGTTTAAGAATTTGGCTGCGGTCTTGATCCGGGCATCGGTCTCCCGGATATCAAGGATATACAACCCATCCCCGCGGACGCGGTAGATGAACTTCTTCATGTCCTCGCTCTTCTGCTGGGTGCCGATGTGAACACCGGCAGCAAGGTACTCCTCGACGGGGATGAGCGGCTCTTTTAATTCAATTTCCATTTCATTTACAGTGGTCATAGCTGTTCCTCTATGCGTATCAGTTCGTTTAATTTGGCAATGCGTTCTCCGCCCACCACACCGCATTTTAAGAAAACGCAGGAGAATGCAGTGGCAAGGTGCGCAATGGTCGTGTCGGTTGTCTCACCGGAACGGTGGCTCATCACCGTGTCCAGGCCATGGGTATGGGCAAGACGCACCGCTTCAAAGGTGTCCGTGAGTGTTCCCACCTGGTTGGGTTTTATCAGCACACAGTTGGCTGCGTCCTTCTCAATGCCCTGCCGGATGCGGTCAACCTGGGTGACAAAGATATCATCACCACAGACCAGGCAGCGTTCGCCGATCTGGCTGTTAAGTTCCGCAAAGGCATCGAAATCGTCTTCATGGAGAGGATCCTCGACGTAGACAAGGTTGTACTTATCGACAAGTTCCGCAATATACGCGATCTGGTCCTCGGTGGACCGTACGGTCTTGCGGTACTTGTAGGAGTTCCCGTCCCACATCTGGCTTGCTGCAATGTCAAGCCCCATGTCAACCTCTACGTTCATTTCATCGGCAACAAGTCCGGTCGCCTCGGCAATGAGCTCAAATGCGAGGGCATCGTCGATCTGCGGTGCCCATGCACCCTCATCACCCTTGCCGCAGGATTTTCCTTTCTTTTTGAGGAGATTTTTCACATGCCGGTGTACGGCAGCATTTGCAAAGACTGCTTCCTCGGTATCCGCTGCGCCGCCGGGCACGACCAGAAATTCCTGGATTTCGGTGGCATTTTCTGCATGCGCCCCGCCGCCGATGACATTCCCGAGCGGGAGCGGAAGCTCCTTTGCAAATGCTCCCCCGAGATACCGGAAGAGCGGGAGATCCATGGACAATGCGGCAGCCTTCGCATTGGCGAGCGAGAGCGCCACGGCAATGTTAGCGCCGATTCCCGAAAAATCGGCTGTACCGTCGATGTCACGGAGCTGCTCGTCAAACCCTTCCTGGTCGCAGGAATCCATGCCGATAAGGGCAGGGATGAGGTTTGCGATGGCATTATCCAATGCCTCATCAACCGGCCTGACTTTCGCTTCAAGAGAGCCGGTGCTGGCACCGCTCGGGGCTGCCGACCTGCCAAAGCCGTCTGCTGTGTAGATATCGGCTTCAACAGTCGGGTTGCCCCTGCTGTCCAGGATTTTCCGAAGTTCAATAACCTCGATGGTTGTCATAGGCTGCCTACTTCCTCTTTACGGTAATGGGGATGGTGTTGTTGTTGAATTCCTCGATCGCAATCTCCAGCGGATCGATCCGTGTCGTGGTGATAAGTAACGGAGCACCCATTGATATCTGCAGAGCCCTTGCTCCAACGATTCTCGCCCGCTCGTACCGGGTATATGTCTGCGTCTGCATTGTTCATCCTCAAAATGATTGTTCTTTTACTAAATGGGGTCGCTGAGATTCGAACTCAGGTCACTGCGTCCCGAACGCAATAGGATGGTCCAGGCTACCCTACGACCCCTCGTTCATCATGCATATCTTACTGGTACGGATTGAGCTCGTCAATAACCTCTTTGTGGGTCAGGAGCATGCGCCGGCAGCAGTACCGGGAAATATGAAGATCGTCGAGGATCTTTTTGGGATCCTCGCCTTTCTCCCGCCGCGCCTTAAATTCATCCCATGCCGTGGAGATGGGATTTCCACAGGTGAAACATCGAACGGGTATCAAGATTTAACCTCTCATCATATCTTCTGGTTCAGCGATAAGACTTTTGGAACTTCGCCCGGGCTCCGGAGCCGTGCGGTTTCTTGGCTTCTTTCTGCCGGGAGTCGTTGACCAGGAGCGTCCGGTCATATGCCAGGTAGATATCCTTCATCTGGGGATCGTTGTGCCATTTGATGATACCGCGGGCAAGTGCAGTCCGGACTGCTTCTGCCTGACCCATGACACCGCCGCCTGCCACATCGATGGTGACATCGATTTCATGGATGGCGTTGGGGACGAGGAGGATGGGTTCTGCAATCTTCATCCGGGTTGTGTCAGAGCCATAGGCTTCGAGAGGGACCGAGTTGACCCGGATCACACCTTTCCCGGCCTTGAGGGTTGCCCGGGCGATTGCTGTCTTGCGTTTTCCGCTCGTGTTGATGATCTTTACCATATGTGTGTGCCTCCTTAGAACTTTGCTCCGAGGAACGTGCACACTGCAGCGAGCGTGACGTGGTTCGGGTTGTTCAGACGGTTCATGTGTACCTCATCGGGTACTTCCATTTCCTTTCCGGCAAATTCCACCGGGACACCGACGTAACACCGGATGCGTTTCATCGCGTCAACACCGCGGGGGCGCTTGTAGGGGAGCATGCCGCGGATGGTCCGCTTCATGAGATGGTCTGGCCGGCGCGGAACGAACGGCCCCCAGCGGTCGCCGGATGCTCCGCGTTCCCGCTTGTGACGGTAATTCGCAAGCACCCGTGCACGGCTGCCCGAAATGATCGCCTTTTCCGCATTGACAATCGCTATCTCCTCACCGGCAAGTGCCCGCCTGGCGGTGATGCTTGCAAGGCGCCCGAGGAGCAGTCCGTCACCGTTGATTATGGTTACCATATCTTCTTCACCTCAGGATCCGGACACCGCTGCCTTTCGGGTTGTCGCTGATGAGCTGTTCAATGGTCATGCATTGTCCCTTCGCATCCCTGATCTTGCTGGTTGCCGATGCTGAAAAGTTCAGCGCGGCAATTTTCACGGACTGTTCCAGCACACCGCTGCCCAAAACCTTACCCGGGACAATAATCGTCTCGCCGTTCTTTACATAGCGGTTGATCTTGGACAGGTTGACCTCGGCATAGTTCCTGTTCGGGGTCTCCAGCCTGCCGGCAATCTCGCGCCAGATCTTGGCCTCATTCTCGCGTGACTTGTTCTTCAAGAGCGAGATGAGGGCGGTAAGACGGGGGTTCGTCTTCTCTACAATTCTCGTCATTTCTTTTCATCCCCTGAAATTTCGCCCAGCTGGTGTTCCAGCTCGTCTGCCTGCTCCCTAATATACTGCAGTGCACGATTCATAATCTCTTTTACCGTCAGGGAACCATCGCTTTCTACCGTAAAAATATACCGGTCTTTTTCAGCGGCGATCCTGATGGCCGGTTCATCCCCGATACCACTACCAAGGCATGCCCGTTCACAGAGCCTGCACATAGAACAGTCGGGGAGTTTTCCTTCCACAACCTGGATTTTCTTACCTTTGACTGCAAGGATCCCCCGCGGGCATTCGTCAACGCACAGGCTGCAGGCATCGCAGGCGTCGCTGACAGAGATGGCCGGGTGGTTCTTGTAACCGCAGATAAGGATCGGCTGCCACTTGGCGTGCGCCCGTCCGGTATTCAGGACGGCCCGGGCCTCAACAACGAGTTTCTGCCCTTTCGTGAGTTTGACAATCGGGATATTCGCATGCACCGGTGTTGCCTTGGGGTCCTGCGGGATCAGGTCACTTGACATGACCGTCCGGGGGCCCTCAACGCTGAGGGTATAGGTGGACGTGCAGCCTGGGCATCCCGCCCCGCCGCATGAACACGTTTCCTGAGTGGTGTAACTGGAAAGATCGGTCTTGAGGGGAATGAGGCCCAGGCGGTGTGCCAGCATTTCGTCGAAGAGTGCGCTCGTGTTGTCGTAGATGCGCACATCCTCGATGGCAAGGGTCGGCACTTCACCGATCATTGCCCTGCGGAATGCATTGGCAAACGCCGTGCTCGCTCCCGAGAGTGTGAATCGTGCGAGGGAGTCGTCCAGACTGGCGAATTCGATCTCCATCAGACTCTCCTTCCTCTCCTGCCGCCCTTCGGCCGGCACGAGTCGTGGGGAATCGGGGTTACATCTTCAATACGTCCGATGCGCATTCCTGCACGGGCAAGAGCGCGGATGGCTGCCTGGGCACCGGGACCGGGGCTGCGCTGTTTGCCCTGGCCGGGTGCACGCACCTTGACGTGAACACCGACAATTCCTTTTTCACGGGCGGTCTGGGCAACGTTTCCTGCCATCTGCATTGCTGCATACGGCGAGCTCTCGTTCCGGTCCTGCTTGACGACCATCCCTCCACTGGACTTCGTCACGGTCTCTGCACCGGACAAGTCGGTTATCGTAATGATGGTATTGTTGAAGGACGCAAAGATATGGGCAACGCCCCATTTTTCCTTCTCATTTGCCGCCATGTTATCTCCTTCCTCCCCTGCCGGAATATCCGCCGAATCCGCCAGGTGCCGGTTTGGGGTTGCTTGCCGGCTTGGCAATCCTCACTTTTTCAGTATGGGTGTCGCTCACGAACGGGGATGTGCCGTAATAGGCAATCTGACCCTCATCCGTGCGGGTGACATGGTAGCCGGGGATGTTGACACGCCTGCCACCTATGGCAATATGGCCATGGGTGATCAGCTGCCGGGCCTGTTTTGGCGACCGGGCAAGGCCTCTGCGGTACACAACTGACTGGAGACGGCGTTCAAGCTGGGTCTGGATCTTCAGCGCAAGGATATTGTCAATGTTCGCATCCGGGCCGAGGAGACCCGCCCGCTGGAGGTGGCTGATCAGCTCTTCCTTCTTGGATTCATACTTTTCTCTGTGGGCGGTATCCGACCCAAGAGCCAGCAGGTCACGGGCTGCCTTGCGGTATTTGCGCAGGTCCGCCTGTGCTTTCCAGACCTCACGTTTGTTGCGGAGACCGTACTCGATGACAAGGCGCGTCTCGGCCTCAATACGGCTCTTCTCCCACGGGCGCTTGGGGGTCTGGTAGGACTTATGGTTCTTGCCTGGGTATGCCATGCTTAGGAGCCTCCCATCGTCTTCCTCTTGACACCCACCGTAGTTCCGGTTCTTCCGGTCGACTTGGTGCGCTGGCCGCGGACCTTCTGGCCGGTCTCGTGCCGTATCCCCCGGTAGCAACGGATCTTTCTCATGAGGTTGACATCTTCATCCTTCTGGAGCGCTACATCCGCACCAAGGAGATGCCTGGCCTCTCCGGTATAGATGTCCTTGGGACGGTTTGTCATCCATAACGGGATCTTGCCCGAGTATTGTTCAACAGCGACACGGAGCCGGTTGACCGCTGCCTCGTCCATGCGGCCAAGGGTAGCATATTCGTCGACTTTCGCCATGCGGGAAATAACCGTAGAGGTATGTCTGCCGACGCCCCTGATGCCGGTCAGGGCAACCCTGACGGACTTGGTGCCGTCAAGATCAGTGGTCCCGATCCTTACAAAGTATTTTATGTCTTCTTCCTGAGCCATCCAATCCCCTCGTTATGTGAGACTGTCTCTTTGAGCGCTGAGGGGGAGATTTGAACTCCCGAGTCCTTTCGGACACAGGTTTAGCAAACCTGCGCCATACCAGGCTTGGCTACCTCAACAGAGGAATCTCGCATCTTTCTACAGACACTCGCAGCGGACAAACCGCTGCTCCATGAATGGTGCTTTATACTATGGTAGGGATGGGGTAATAAGTGTTTGGGCAGGTAAAGACCCGACCTGTTACGTCCCTATTATGATTGAGGGGATTCGGGCGCCTGCAATAATTGGTATCTAAGTAGGGACTGCATCATATTTGACCCTCTCTGATCTGCAGCGGGGGCGCCCCGTCGGGGG
This sequence comes from Methanoregula sp., assembly GCA_022710665.1. Classification (GTDB taxonomy): domain Archaea; phylum Halobacteriota; class Methanomicrobia; order Methanomicrobiales; family Methanospirillaceae; genus Methanoregula. The sequence goes on from JAKLGN010000013.1 coordinate 9,862, forward strand.
CAGAAGCGTCATCGTATCTAAGAGTCGGAGATCCCCCCCACAATTCCCGCCCGGTTCCGCGTTTTTCCCTGTTTGTTCCGGAAGGATACCTGCGATAAGGGAAACATGGTGCAGCCTGGCCCTCTGCAGCTCCGGTGTACCACTTTTATCGGAGGACTTCGGACCTCCCCCTCAAACCCGGGTTATCCCCATCCAAACCCTGATATCCCAGTACGTAAGACATATCTTACTGGTTGCCATGGACGTTGCCATCACGAAGATGAGTTCCAAGGGGCAGGTGGTCATCCCGGCCTCGATGCGGGCCGATCTGCCGGAAGGGGAGAAACTCCTGATCATCCGCGACGGGGAACGGATCATTCTCAAGCCGCTTGCGGAGATCGAGCCGGCAGTGCGGGAGGACATCATCTTTGCTGAAAAGACCGAGCAGGCACTCGGGGAATATTCCCGGGGGGCGTATACCAAAAAGAACGCAGATGCCTTCATCGATGAGATGAAGACATGGTGACGGTTGCCTGGCACCCGCACTTCGAGAGGACCATCCGGAAGATCAAAGGAAATGGCCTTAAGGAACGAGTGAAGCAGCAGATCATCAGGATCATCGAAGATCCATCAATTGGAAAGCCGATGCGGTACTCCCGGAAGCAGACCCGCGAAGTTTACATCCCGCCGTTCCGGCTCTCGTACTGGTTCGACCGGCAGAAGGACACGCTCGTTTTCCTCACCCTGTATCACAAGGATGAGCAGTAATTATCCATAGGGGCGAAGGCGATATCGGGCGGTTTGGTGGAAGGTCACGCAACGGCCCCGGTCCGTTCCCGCCGCTGTTCCCGCACAACCTCGAGCAGCACCGGCACCGCTGCGCACTGCAAGAGGACCATGAACCCGGCAGCATACAGGACATTGACGGTATACAGGGCCCCGATGACAATACTGCCGGCAAACCAGGCGCCGCCGTAGATCGTGTTGAAGATCCCGTACGCGAATCCCCGACCTCCCGGAGGGGTGAAATCGGCAACAGCCGCCCGGAGGATCGCTTCCTGCATCCCCATTGATGCACCCCAGAGAACAGAACCGGCGAGGGCAGCGGTATACGAGTGCGAGAACGCTATGAGCGGGATCAACATGCCGAGCAGGGGCATTATGACAAGGATTGTGATGCCATACCGGTCGTACGCTTTACCGGTCAGAAGCGCCACGATAGCATCGACCGCCATGGCGATAGCATAGAACGCGGGGATATCTGCATCGGGAATGATTGAGAAGGCCTTGAAGTGGAACGCGAGGAGGGGAAAAACAATAAATCCCGCCATGGTAAGCGCGGTGAACATGCCATACAGCCACAGCTGCTTTCGGCCAGGCTCCCCACCGGGTCTGACTGTGACCTGCCCTGCCATCCCCTCGAACCCGGCGGGGTCGGGCATGCTCCTCCAGGCGATGATGAGCACAAGGATGAGTATGGCAAACGGGACTGCAAGGAGCGCAAAACCACCGCGATAGCTCCCCCCGGCAGCCAGCGCAAGGACAAAAAGGAGAGGGCCGGCAATGGCACCGATCTGGTCGAGCGCCTCGTGCAGCCCGAACCCCCATCCCCGCCCGACCGCGGACGTGACATGGGAGAGCATGGCGTCCTTTGCCGGGGAGCGGACAGCCTTGCCGATCCGCTCAGCAATAAGGAGGAGCGCCGCGATCTCCCAGCTCCCGGCAAGGACCAGAAGCGGGATAGCGCCTATCATCAGGTAGCCGGCGATCATGAACGCCCAGTACTGGCGGGACCGGTCTGCCAGATAGCCGGTCGCAATGCGGATCGCATAGCCGAGGAATTCCCCCAGCCCGGCAACGAAAGCCACCATGAAGGCGGAGGCCCCCAGCGTGAAGAGGAACGGCCCGGAAACGCTCCGGCCTCCCTCGTACACGATATCCCCGAACATTGCAACGATACCGAAGAGTATGATAAGACGGTACGCGAGACGGCGTTTTTCCGGATCGGGGAGAGGTGAAGTCATGCAGACCAGGGAACCTGATGGTGCAGTGTCCAGTGGATACCTGTACCAGTCATCAGCATGCAGGATAAAGACTCGTGAGAGCTGCCCTTCGACCGGACCGCAGGTGATTGTAAAAAGGTGCACTTTAATGGCCGGCATCAAGAACTACCTTGAAGGAAGGGGGCTGATGCTCTTATTGGTCCCGCTCGTTGCCCTCGCGAACCAGAAGTACGATCGGTTCACGGAGCGGTACGGGAAATAAAAACCCGGTGTTTTTTTAAGATGTGATACACCCCCCCTTGCGTCACCAGTTTCCGCTGGAGGACGGGGGATATTGCGATGAATCGGGTAAGATCGCAGGTAATACGTCGATATCGCATCGGGGGGATACCCGGGCGGCTGGGGTGTATCCTTAAAAGAGCGTGAGAACTTTCTGGATGAGCCCGCAAAGCAAAAAAAAGGTAGGGGGGGTTACAATGCATTCACGAGCGAGTGCCGGGTGACGATCCCGGCCAGCTTGCCCTTGTCCATGACCGGCATTGAACTGATATTCTTTTTGAGCATCAGAGCGACCACATCGGACACCTTTGCCGTCCGCTCAACAAAGAGGAGCGGTGAACTCATGATATCCTTGACGAGCAGGTTCCGTATCCGGTGATCCTGGTGGTTGCCTTCGACCGATTCGCGGAACTTTCGCATTGCAATGGCAACATCCGTCTCCGTGACGATCCCGGTATACTTGTCATGTTCGGATACGATGAAACGGGTGATATTATCGTCGAGCATCCGCCGCCGGAGGTGGACCACTCGCTCCTCTGCTTCAATGGTAACAGCCTTCTCAATTGCTGCATCGAGGCTTCCTTCGGGCTGGTACTTCTTCAGCAGGTTGCCGCGGCTCACCTGGCCAATCAGCCTGTGATCGTTATCGTACACCACAATCAGCTTGTACTGCTGGAGCAGCGGGACGAGGATATTGACGTTCTCGTCGGGATAAACGCTGGTAAACTCTTCCTCCACCACGCTGGCCACGTGGATAGCGGTAGGGGCAATTGTGGAGTTCTGCTTACTGCCCAGTTTCTCCGCTATTGCCTTTCGGGACACCGTCCCGACAACGGAGTTGTTGTTGACTGCAATAAGCGGATCGATACCCTCATCGAGCATTTTGTCGAGCGCTTCGGTGATTTTGGCTGATTTTGCGATTGTTGCAGGCTTTACCATCACATCTTTGATAAAAACTTCTTTTGTCATTTCGCCACTTCCTTTATGATATCATCGCGTTTTATGATCCCGGTAACTGTGCCGTTCTCCAGGGCAACAAGGCTGTTGACATGGTGTTTTTCCATAAGTGCAAGGGCCTGGAGGAGCGGGGCTTTGGGGGAGATCGTGAGGACTGGGCTCGTCATCACATCCCCGGCGGTCACGGTTGCAACCGCCATAAGGGTGGCCTCTGGCTTTCCCCCGGCTGTTTCACGTCGCATTATTGTTACTTCTTTTCCCATCACACCTGAAATTTTCGGTTCGTCTTCGTAGAAGGCAAGGTTGGTTTCGGAAATAATACCCGCCGGAGAACCGTCATCGTTGGTCACAAGTATCTTGTCATTGCGCTCACGCATCACACTGATCACGTGATTGAGCGAGTGGTGAAGGCTCACTGACGGTATGTCCTCCATCACGTCCCCGACCGGCATGTTGATCTGCCGGACGAGGACGGATTTCATCAAATCCGTTTTGGTTATGATACCCGTTACAACTCCTGCATCCACCACCGGAACGCTGCTGAAATTTTTCCCGACAAAGATCCGTGCTATCGCTTTTACCCCGGTATCGGGTTGGACCACGACAGGGTTTTCTGTCATGAGGGCTCCCACCGGGATCCGGTCGAGCGGGCGCCGGCGCCAGGCCGGCTCACCCTTCTGCATGCGGTATGCGATATCTTTTTTCGTAAGGATACCCACAAGGATCCCGTTTTCCATTACCAGCAGGCGGGAAATCCTGTGGCGGACCATCAGGTTGCGGGCATGGGCAACAGTTGCATCCGGGGACACGATCCGGACCGGTGCTGTCATAATGTCACGGGCAAACACAGATTTCACCCCTGGGTAAATGCACGGACAAGGTCGAATTCCGTCACGAGCCCGATCAACCGGGAATCCTCGATGACGGGAAGGGCCCCTATGTTCTTTTTCAGCATCTCGCGGGCTGCCTCGTTGATGCTCCGGTCCGGTGTTGTAGTGAAGAGCCCTCCGGCCACAAGGGTGCGGACCGGCAGACCGGTCACCTCATCGATATTCCCGGTGGTAAGGCGGGCAAACACCTCCCGGCTCCCAAGGTAACGCATAATATCCGTGGCTGTGACAATCCCGTAGAGCACCTCGTCACTCACAACCGGCAGTCGCCGGAACCGGTAGCTCGTCATGTCCTTTGTGACCTTCGCAATCGGGCAGTCGGGTGCGGTAACACGGAGGGACGTGGTCATCACGTCTTCTACTGACAGGGAGCTCCGCTCGGCACCGAGCACCCGGAGCACGTCACGTTCGGTCACGATCCCGGCAAGTGCCCCGTCGCGACCGATGATCGGGATTCCCCCGATCTTCTTTTTTGTGATGATATTGACCGCATCGCGGATGCAGGCATCGTGCCCGAGCGTCACCGGCTTCTGGGTCATAATTGTCCGGACATTCTCGTTCAGGGCAGCAATCAGATTGCCGTTGTGCCGGACCTGCACGAGGCGGTACTTGTCGCCACCCCCCATGAAGTTGATGATGTCTCCGGAGGTTACAATCCCCCGCAGTTTTTTCGTGCCCGCATCGGTGACGGGAAGGCGGCGGAACCCGCATTTTGTCATTTGCCCGACGGCACCAATGATGCTGTTCGTTGGCGGGATGGAGATGACATCCGGCGTAGCGATTGCCATCACCTCTCCTTCCTGCTCTGCGATATGAGACTTGAACTCAACCGGACCGCGGTCGAGTTTGCCCTGCATTTTCAGGAGCCGGTCGCCACTTTTTGCGCCCCGGTCATTCTGGTGCATGATCACCCTCCTACTGGTAGGGGAACCCGGTGCATGATCTTCTCAGGACCGTCCACAGGTTCCGTTCTCGTATTCTCGTGTCTATCCGGATTTTTTCGGCTTATGCAAGCGAAGCGATGACGTCATGCCGGTCTATGATCCCGACAAGGCGGTCGCCATCCAGGACCGGCAGAAGGCTCACGTCATGTTTCACGAGCAGTTCTGCGGCAGCGCTGACCGGTTCCCCCGGTGCGATAGTCACTACATCCGTGGTCATTACGCTTGCGACCGGCGTGTGTGCATGGTCGGCAATGACGGTCCGCACCCGCCGGGATGCGATCAGATCGCGACGGGAGATGATACCGGCGATCCGTTTCTTCTTCATTACAGGGAATGCAGAGAAGCCGCTCTCCACGATGAGGGAATAAACCTTCTGGATCTCGTCCTCCTGTGACAGGGCGACCACGTTTCTGCTCATATGCGACTCCACGGTCCCGTGGAGCTCGTTCCGCGAGATGATCACCGGGAAGAGGTCCGAGAAGAGGACGCCCCCGCTCACGCGGGGTTCCGGGTCAACTACCGCTGCACTGTCGGTACGGTAGCTCAGCATGGCCTGCGCCGCCACCTCAATGGAATCCGCGGGATGTACCACAGGTGCGTCCTTGACAAACCCTTCAATCGTGACATTCGATTTTGTTGCGGTTACCCGCAGGCCGTCCGTGATGTCAATATACCCGAGCAGGGTTTTTTTTTCGTCGACAATATAGACCTCACGGAAGCGGTTGTCTCTCAGGATCTGCCGTGCCTTGGTTATCTGGTCGGATGGTTTCAGCACAGGGATCTCAACAATGAAATCCTGTGCTGTCTTCATGTAATGTTGTCCTCCTCACGACAACCGGGACAGAGCATGACACCATCAACCCGCTTCAGATCATCAGACATCTGACTGCAGCGGCCGCATATCCCCGGATCCACCGTCTCTTCGCGGTTGATCTCGATGAGCTCTTCGAGAAGATCGTTCTGCTCATTGGATACGGCAAGGAGGTCCCGCACGGTTACGATGCCGATGACTTTATGGGTCTCATCGACAATCGGGAGTCTCCGTACCTTGTGCTTAACCATCATCTTTGCTGCATCACCTGCAGTCTTGTCCGCACTCACCGTAATGAGTGGCGTACTCATGATATCGTTCACGTGCACTGTGCTTGGCTTGAGGTCCCTGGCTACCACCTTGCATGCGATGTCTTCCTCGGTCACGATACCGATGGGCTTATTGTGATCGAGGATGATGACGCTCCCGACCTGATCATGGCACATGGCCTTCGCCGCTTTGGCGACAGTCGCCCCGATGCCGATCGTAGTCAGTTTGCGGTTCATCACCTCACGCAGGGGAACACGGGTCTCAAACCGTATCTCGTTTGTTGTCTTTTTCATGAGTCACCTCCTTGAAGTGCTGTTCCTGATGATTACAATTAGCATACTCCCTTTCCCTTCTATAAATACAATTTGGCGATGCAGACAGGTCATGCATCACAGTAATATCGTGCAGCGGGAACGCAGCGTTCCCTCGTTTCCTGTTCATCCGGCGGCTGGCAGCGCCCGTTATAAGAAACATAATAAAGAGCGTATTCTATACACTAATAACGAATTAGAGAGACTGCCGGGTACCTTTAAAACCCGGCAGCCGATGAGGTGGAGTTTGAAGATTCATCAGACAATGGGCAAAATCAAAAAGAAATTTTCCGGTCTCCTCGCCCGCTTTTTCAAGAAGAAACGGACCCGTATCGGCATTTACGGCCCGCCGAATGCCGGGAAAACCACCCTTGCAAACCGCATAGCCCGCGACTGGACGGGGGACGCGGTGGGGCCGGTCAGCGAGATCCCGCACGAGACCCGCCGGGCAAGGAAGAAGGAAGATATCATCATCTCCGGTGCAAACGGCCACACCGTGACCGTCGATATCGTGGACACACCGGGCGTTACCACC
>JAKLGN010000130.1 GCA_022710665.1 Methanoregula sp.
GGCATCACTCCTTTTTTTCCCGTGACGGTATACCCCCTGCGCCATTGTGTTTCCCGTTGCGGCACCAGGCGCAGGGCCGATCCGAAAAAGGTTCCCGCTCATGGATCGGTATCGGAACAGGATGTGCCGTCGTTGGACGGAACCTCCCTGTGCGTCAGAGTATTTTCTCATGTTCTCTCAAGAGCACAAAAATCGTGATCTGCACAAACGGGAATGAACTGAGTGAGTTCCTACCGGAACCATGAAAATCGCAGTGGATGACTCCCCGCTTCAGGGCCCCTCGCGGGCTCAGCGGAGCAGATACCGGATTTTGGTATGAGTACGGTAATTAAGGCTGCCAGAGGTGCGTCCTTTTTTGGCGGTGGCGTTCATCACAAATAATTAAGAGCGTGAAAAATCCTCAAGTCAGATTTGTTTTCTTGCGATTTACTATGGAGATGGGTAACTTTCTATCCTGTGTCCCGGTGGACGCAGGCATTGTTGGTGTTTTCCTGGGAAATCCTTGTATGAGAAATTATTTTCATGAGCGATGAGGCCACGGGTGCTCGCCGCCTCGTCGGGGATCGCCCCGTGGAGCAGGGCCGTGAAAGGGGGAGAGTGGGGGGCACCCTCATAATTACCACGGAGGATCACTGATACCATACGATGAGGATTTCACCAGAGCAAAAAAATCCGAAAAACGATCTGCCTAAATTGCTGTACGTCAAACGGTATTCCATGGAACTGAAATCAAAGAAGAAATGGGGCATCATGTTCCAGGCTTTCGTCATCATGATCGTCCTTCTTATTCCGAGGACCCTCATCGATATCCTCGGGTATGATACCGTGCCGATCAACCCGGTTGTCGGCGCATTCATCACCGGAGCCATCTTCACCCTGGCGATCATCTTCACGGGGACCTTTACGGACTTCAAAGAGAGCGAGAAGACCGGGGGAGACCTTGCAGCATCCTTAAAAGCCCTGTACAATGACAGCCGCGTCCTCCCGCTCACCGATGAGGCACCGGCACGCCTTTTCAGGGCCCATGTCCGCGACCTCCACCGGGCCATGAACCGGTGCTTTAAGGACAACTGCTGGAACCTCCCGGATATCAACCGGGAGATGGACAAGGTCAATAATGATATCCGGATCCTCTCCTTTGCGAACGTAGCCCCGCCGCTGATCGCAAAACTGAGGAACGAGCTGGGGACGATAGACAAAATGACAAACCGGATTGAGGTTATCATCCGGACGGATTTCATCCCCGCTGCCTATGCTCTTGCCGAGGTTGCCACCGTAAGCGTCATCTTCCTGTTGCTGTTTGTGAAGATCGACCCGCTCGTGGAAGCCACGGTTGTCTTTGCGGTCATCTCCAGCATGCTCATCGGCCTCCTCTTCCTGATCCGGGACATGGACAACCCGTTCGAGATCGGCGACCATACCTATGCGGATGTTGACCTTGAGACCCTCGACTATCTCGAGACCTACTTTGACGAGCAGGACGCAGCCGATGCCGCACGGCAATGTTCGTGACCGGGATGGTATTGTTTTTGGGTAAACTACCAGTTTTGCACCTGACAATCTCAAGCAATCATCCGCCCCCCTTGTGCCAGCCCTGCCCCCATTGGGGGCTCATGGCGCTTGCGATACCTCTGAATTACCCAAATCCCAATACAGGTAATACAGCACTATCGCAACCGGGGCGCCATAGCGGCGGGGCGAAGCCCCGGGAGCGTCAGTGTATTCCGGTCCCAAGCGAATTCACTTTTTTTTATTCCATTTTGGACATGCAAGTTTTGCCATTTTTTACTCCGTAAATCTGTGTTCGATTTTGGTGTTAAAATAGCATATAACCCCTCTGTTTTTTTGAATTTTTTTCATGTTCTGGAGAAACCTCCAACAACCTCTGCGCTCGTCAGGCAATAGCTCCCGCCGCTCTTGCAGCTCCCATCAGGGTAGTGCCGCATTACCTGTTCACAGGGTGTCGAATGTTCCTGAAAAGGAATACAGTGATATCACCATATGCCCCCGCCCCCTACAGGGGGAAGAGCTGTCGCACGGGGGGCGATCAGATATCTTTGAAAAAGGTTTTCTCCCAAGCACGTAGAAAAACAACGGCAAAAAAAGTGAGACAAAAAAAAGGGATTCTTCAGGAACTGCGGTATCCGAGCTTGTGGACAAGCATAACCATTTCCATCACCTGCTCCTCCTGCCTGCGGGTGAGTTTGCGTCCTTTCTGGATCAGCCTGCCCATCCGGACTATCTGCATCCGCTGATCCTGCGTAAGTCCCTCGCAATGGTGCGACCACTTGAGCAGGTCCAGCCATTGGCCACGGTTAAACGCGATATTCTGCCCGGAATCGGGTGCTGTATCGCTCTGCTCCGGAAAGGAATCCATATCGTCCGGCTCATCTTCCTCAACAGGAGCCGTTGTCGCGGTAACCGGGGGAACGTCTCGCTCAAAAAAATCATCCTGCCCGGCAGAGTCCCGGGGGATCGAATCCGGCAGCACATCCCGAACCGGTTCAGTTGCCGGTTCCTGGATTATTGATACAACCGGTTCAGCAGCCGGCTTCTCCTTCTTATCGTCATCGTCTTCGAAAAGGTCCTCAACACTATAGATACGCGGGGTCTCAGGTTCCGGTACCTTCACGGGATCTGTCGCAACTATCGAGCGGGGAAGAGGGTGGATCTCGGCCGGCATGGTGGAACCTTTCACAATGAGCGACCGTTTTTTGCTTGTTTCCTCATCCCCCCTCACTCCTGATGATGGTGCCGACCCCGGTTGTGGTCTCTTTTCATGCACCTTTACAGGCAGTCCATTGTCCGTCGCCGGTTTTTCCCCTTCATCAGCAAGGGCAACCCGGGCCTGATCGATCTCTGCGGTCAGATCTGCTACCACCTGTTCTGCCTTGAGTTTCTCCCGGCCCAGGGCGGATACCTGTTCTTCAAGGGATTTGTTCTGCTGCTTCACGGCTTCGTGCGCCCGCCGTTCTGCAGAAAGATCGGCATGCAGCGATTTGGTTTCCGAAACAAACCGTTCAAGTTCCTGCTCCAGCTGCTGCTGCTGGGAGAGTGCGTCCCTGAAATCCTCTTCCGTCTCCTGCCTGCGGGCGGCCTCCTTCTCAAGATTTGTTTTTACCCGTTCCAGTTCATCGGCAAGGGAACGAAGCTGCTGTTTTTCCTGGGTCCTCCCGTCTGAGGTGATCTCCAGGTCCTTGCTGATGGCGTGAACCTTCTCTTCAGCAAGGCGGAGTTTCTCTGCCAGTTCCGATCTGGCAGATGCGCCGGCCTCGAGATCCCGTTGCATCTGCTCAAGCGTTGCCTTTTGCGAAGAAAGCAGGGTCCGCCCATCATCGTGAGCCCTTCGGAGTTCTTCGAGTTCCCGGTCCCGCTGCTGGATGATACCGTTCATCTGACCAAGAGATGCCGTATGCGATGAAACGGTGGACCGGGCATCATCGTGAGCCCTTCGGAGTTCTTCGAGTTCCTGGTCGCGCTGCTGGATGATGCCATTCATCTTTCCAAGAGATGCCGTATGCGATGAAACGGTGGACCGGGCATCATCGTGGGCCCTTCGGAGTTCTTCGAGTTCCCGGTCGCGCTGCTGGATGATGCCGTTCATCTGTTCAAGGGACGACTTTTGGGAAGAGATCGTGGTCTGGGCATCATCGTGAGTCCTGCGAAGGTCTTCGAGTTCCCGGTCGCGCTGCTGGATGATGCCGTTCATCTGTTCGAGAGACGACTTTTGGGAAGAGATCGTGGTCTGGGCATCATCGTGAGT
>JAKLGN010000131.1 GCA_022710665.1 Methanoregula sp.
GTATTCAGGTCAGGTCAGTGGATACTGGATTATGGAATCGATGGGACCGTAAACCGACGGTTCAACTATGGTCTTGCAACCGACAAAGCTGTAGTAGGCGACTTCAATAATTGGAGATAGGCTCTGTAGGATTCCTCAACGAGAACAAGAAACGATAACGTTGTAACCATTCATGAGTGGTTGTAGAGGATCACCCTGATTTTGATCTCCTTGATCTGGAGCCGGTCAATCCTGGCCTTGAAAGCTTCCCCCAAACTTTCTTTTCAGAACGGAGAATACCGTTTCAACCTTATTTCTCGGCCCCCTGCCTTAGCTTTTGTGGTCAGCGTTTTACTTCTGATAACTTAGCATTTCTACAGACCCGAAATTTCTGCACTATATAATTCATTCAAATCACTCTGGCGCACTAGGGCTTCGCTCCTGCTACCGGTGCATCCCCTCTTGGGATGTTAACGTATGAACTGTAACATGACCCGGTTCATCACACGGCACCATCCCCCCCGAAAGGGGACAGCTTGGCATAAGAGGGGAATATTATATCCCACTAAAAAGAGTTTTTTTACAGATCAAAAATTACAGGGCTTTTTTCATTGCAGAAACATAGCTCTTCAGATCCCGTTTCATCATGTCCGGATTGCCCAGGTTTTTCTCGATAATATCGACAATCGCGCTGCCGACAATGACACCGTCAGCACCTGCCTCTGCACAGATCCTCGCATGGCCGGGTGTCGATATACCAAATCCGAGAGCGAGGGGGATCCCTGTATGTTTCCTGACCCGCCCAAGGAGTTCGAGAGCACCGGTTGAGACGGTATCACGGACCCCCGTAACCCCCAGAACAGCAACGAGGTAGAGGTACCCCTGTGCCCGGGCGGCGATCTTTTTAATCCGCTCATCGGATGTGGTCTGGGTGATAAGAAAGATAGGATCGATCCCGTACCGGAGGGCAGTCTCATACACGTCATCGGACTCCTCAACGGGCATATCAGCGATAAGGATGCCGTCCACCCCCGCCTCGTGCGCTTCTTTGTAGAACCGGCCAATCCCACGGTGATAGACAATGTTGTAATACGCGAGGAAGACGACGGGGATATCGGTATTTTTCCGCAGTTCGCGGACAATTTCAAAGACCGTATCAACCTTTGTACCGGCAGCGAGCGACCGCTCGTCGGCTTTCTGGATGGAGGGGCCGTCGGCTACCGGATCCGAAAAGGGGATACCCAGTTCAAGGATGTCAGTTCCTCCATCGACAAGAGCCATCGCAGCCCGGATGCAGGTTTCCTTGTCCGGGTCACCGGCTACGATAAAGCCGATGAATGCCGGTTTTTTCAAACGGGCAAATACCGCTTCAATCCGCCCCATTATCCGACCCCCTGCAACGCTGCCACTTCTGCAACGTCCTTGTCACCGCGCCCGGAAAGGTTGATGATGACGATATCGTCCCGGTCAAACCGGCCCGCGTTTTTCATAACCCATGCCACGGCGTGGGCGGATTCCAGTGCAGGAATAATTCCCTCCGTCCGAGACAGGAACCTGAATGCATCGAGGACCTCCGGGTCGTTTATCGCAGTATACGTGACCCGGCCGATGTCCCTGAGCATTGCATGCTCGGGTCCCACACCCGGGTAATCGAGACCGGCAGAGATGCTGTGGGTCGGGAGCACCTGCCCGTCTTCATCCTGCAGGAGGTAAGAGAGGGTACCGTGCAGCACGCCCGCCACCCCTGCGCAGAGCGTTGCCGAGTGCTTCCCGGTCAAAATCCCCTCACCCCCGGCTTCTACCCCGACAAGTTCCACATCGTCCTTCACAAAAGGGTAGAAGATACCCATGGCATTCGATCCCCCGCCGACACAGGCCACGATCGTATCCGGAAGCCGGCCCTCTTTTTTCATCACCTGCCGGCGGGTCTCCACTCCTATCACGGACTGGAAATCCCTCACCATGAGAGGGTACGGGTGCGGTCCGACCACGGAACCGATCAGGTAATAGGTCTCCCGAACGTTTGACACCCAGTCGCGCAGTGCTTCGTTGATCGCGTCCTTGAGTGTCCGTGTTCCCGAACGGACCGGGATGACTTTTGCCCCCATCAGTTCCATCCGGAAGACGTTGAGCGCCTGCCGTTTTGTATCGACTTCGCCCATGTAGACCTCGACCGGCATTCCGAGAGCCGCACCGACAATTGCCGTTGCGACCCCGTGCTGCCCGGCGCCGGTCTCAGCAATGAGACGTTTCTTGCCCATGTGTTTTGCCAGCAGTGCCTGGCCGAGTGTGTTATTGAGCTTGTGCGACCCCCCATGGACAAGATCCTCCCGCTTCAGGTATATCCTGCATCCGAGTTCCCGTGAAGCGTTCGGGCAAAACGTGAGGGGGGTCTCGCGGCCAGCGTATTCTGCCTGGAGAGCCGCAAGCTCACGGACAAATTCACGGTCTTTTTTTATCTTCTCGAACGCGGTCTCCAGTTCGATGAGTGCGCTCATGAGCGTCTCTGAAACATACTGACCCCCGTATTTTCCATATCTTCCTTTCTTTCTCATGTTACTCATTCCTGCAGGCGGCGATGAACGCTCTCACTTTTTCCCGGTCCTTTATACCCGGTGACTTTTCTACGCCGCTTGCCACATCCACCGCATAGGGGTGGATGCTGCGGATTGCCTCCCCGACATTCTCCGGCGTAAGTCCTCCGGCAAGAATGACCGGAATTTTCGAGTGCTGCACGATATCGCGGGCATAGGACGGATCAAAATCACGACCTTTTCCATGGCTGTCATCGACAATGACCGCATCGCAGTCTTCCGGGAAGGGGTCGCCCCTCCCGATAACGCGGATCACCGCAACGCCGGAGTCCTCGTCAAACCTGAAGGGGTGCGATATCTGGATAGCATCAGGCTGCAATGCAATAACCCGGAGAAGTTCATCGTCCGATTTTGTGTGTGTGACTGCCACTTTTGTTATGAAAGGGCCGACCGAATCAAATATTTCCCGGGCTTTTCCCTCTCCGACAACACGCTGTGAAACACCTCCTGAAAATACAACGACTCCGATAGCATTCGCACCCTGCTCTTCGGCGAACTGAGCATCCTCCGGACGGGTGATTCCGCATATCTTTACGCGCATACAAACTCCTCCAGTTTTTTCCGCGGATGGTCGTGAGACATGATGGATGAACCGATCAGGAATGCATCACAGTACGGTTTCATTTCCCTGACATCATCTGCAGATCGCATGCCGCTTTCCGATACGACCAGCCGGCAATTATCCCGTATCTTCTCCGACAGGTTACGGGTTGTTGACCGGTCGATACCAAACGTTGTGAGGTTACGGTTATTGACACCGATAAGGGTTGTTTTCGTGGCGAGTGCTTCTTTTACTTCGTCCGCGGTATGCACCTCCACGAGGGATTCAAGACCATGCTCAATGGCAAGGTCAACGAAGTCCGGCAGGTTTCCTTTCAGCACTGCAGCAATCAGGAGCACCGCGTCAGCCCCCAGCGCCCGGGATTCGGCGATCTGGCGCTCGTCGATAATGAAGTCCTTCCGAAGCACCGGCAGGCTCACCGCTGTTTTCACGCGCCCGATATCCTGCGCAGTTCCTCCAAAGAAATAGGGTTCTGTGAGGACGGAGAGGGCAGAACATCCTCCCTGCTCAAGGACGCCGGCCATCATCGCCATATCCACGTTTCTC
>JAKLGN010000132.1 GCA_022710665.1 Methanoregula sp.
GGTCTTTTTAAAGACCACCATCCGGCTTGCAACCGTCCCGTCCTGGTACTGGAGCAGGTCGTTGGTCGCGAGGACTTTCCCGGCAAGTTCCTCGCGTTTCTTGTCCGGGTTTATTGATCTCTCAGGTACAGGTTCTCCCATAGTGGTTCCTCGGTTGTGGGTACGTGCTCAGATATGATATGGATATCCCCATGCCCATGATTTATCTCCTAGGTGCCATCGTTTTTCCTGGGTATGGACCATCCAGGTTACATGAAAAGACTCAGCCATCCCCAGTAAATCGCGATCTGAATAACGGTGACTGGGACCCCGATACGAGCAAACTCAAAAAACGTCAGCGTCTCACCGCTCTTCTCAGCGTTCTGGATGATAATGACATTGCTTGCAGCGCCCAGAATTGTCAGGTTGCCGGCGAGCGTGCTCCCTGCTGCGAGTGCCATGAGCCTGGCTGTCGTCCCGCCGGCCTGCATGATAATCGGCTGGAAGAGGGCAACAAAGGGGACATTCGAGATAAACTGGCTGATGATTACACTTGTCCCAAGGATCACCGGCACCGACGAGATACTGCCGGGAGAAACAAATGACTGGAAGAACCCGGTCTCCCAGACACTCTCCATGAGGACAAACATCGCTGCAAAAAAGACGAGTGTCGGCCAGTCGATGGCGCGGAGGACCCCCCACCGGCGCGGCGAGAAGAGGAGGACCGGTGCGGCAGCACAGATTGCGATCAGCGGAAGCGTTACGGGCATTGTTGTACCGGCAAGCGTGGAGACGATGTTGACCGCTGCAAGTACGAAGAGTACCGCAAGCGAGCATTTTGTCAGGAAGAAGAGAGCCGGGTCGCATAGAACAGGAATGTCCGGTTCACGAACCCGTTGGGCAAATTCATTAGAATAGCACAGCCGCAGTACGATGAACGCAGCAGCAAGGCTGATGAGTGTCGGGACGAGGAGCCAGACAGCAAAGGTCACAAACGGCGACGTCATGCCGGAATTCAGGGCTACAAGAAGGTTCTGGGGATTTCCGATCGGACTCATGACGCTGCCGGTCGTGATAGCGAACGAGAGCGAGAGAAGCAAAAGCTTTGGAGAGATCTTCCATTTCGTGGCAAGCCCGAGGACGAGCGGCGTTCCGATGATGGCGATTGTATCGTTCATCAGAACGGCAGCGAGGATCCCCATGCCGAAGAAGATGAGGAGCAAGACCTGGTCAGGGTTCTTTGCCTGCGAGAAAAGGCCCCTGGCTACGCAGGAAAGGTACCCGCTGTCTGTCATGGCCTCACCGACAATGAACATACCGAACAGGAAGACCATCACGTCAATGTTGATAGCCCGGAGCGCGTCCAGTGGCGCGATCCCGCCGGTCAACAGGACGACAAGAGCTCCTCCGAGCATGATCTGCCAGATCCGGATGGTGAACCTGCCTACCTGCCGTACCGCGATCAGCAGGAAGACTGCTGCAAGCACAATAACTGCAATGTACGTGATTGAGGGTTGGAACTTCCGGGTGATAGGTGTTGGGATGAATGGAACCAAATGATTCTGATTAAAAAAAACGGTTCCTGGAGAAAACCAACAAGTACGCTGATGCTGCAGGGGAAGACTGATGTTCCTGGAGGGAGGTGTATGCGGGATGGCGGTCCGGCAGGATTCGTCAACACAGAGGAGTTCAGCAATGAGTCCGCACGGGATATCCGGGTTTTTTCGTCAGGGTAAACTACCAGTTTAGCACCCAAGCATCTCTAACAATCCACCGTCCCCCTTTTTGCAATCCCGGTCCCTATTGGGGGCTCATGGCGCATGCGATACCTCTGATTTACCCAAAATCCCGATACCGGTAATACAGCACTATCGCAACCGGGTCGCCATAGCGGCGGGGCGAAGCCTCGGGAGCGTCAGTGTATTCCGGCCCCAGGAAATTCACTTTTTTGCATTCCATTTTGGACATGCAATTTTTGCCAATATTCACTCCGTAAATCTGTTTTCGATTTCAATGTTAAATGGCATAGTACCTTTTCATTATATTGAGAAGGAACCAAGGATTTTTTTTGGCAGGATGTTCTGAATTGGTAAACGCAGAACTCTGTTTCTTAATTTTTTTTCCAAAGCAAAATTCTCAAATACTCAAATGAACGATTTCCTTCATGGATTACCGGATACTATTCTCTCTCGCCCTCGTGCTTGCCATGCTGCTTATTGTTGCCGGTTGCTCATCACCGGATCAGCCGGTTGTCACCCCGACTCTGACGCCGGTCCCTACACAGGAACCAACAACACTCCCGACCCCGGTGCCGACAACCAGGGCTTCCACCATACCCGGACCTGTCGATACATTGCCCCCGCAATGGCCGCTCTCGATAACCGTGGAAAAAGCCGGCATGTACTCGTCAACCATCATCACACATTTTGACGGCGGGAAAGGCATCGTGTTCGTGTCGCGGATGGATGTCCGTGTGACGCACCCGGACGGGACCATTCTGACGGATGGTATTACCAAGCCCAAAATGGGCGACACGATTGAGATCAGTGGAACCAGCGGGACAGACCGCGTCGAGGTCATGGTAACGATGGTATCGGGTGAGACCTACAAGGTCATTGACCGGCAGATGGTGTATAAGAGCCTCTGAATTTTTCTATGAGTTTTTTTCTGAGTGTTTTGACCGTTCAACTTTCCAGTGCAGGAGGATGCCGCTTTCAATCCTCGTTTCCTCTATCAGGGTGAGACGGGGGAATTCATCCAAGGTCAGGAAACCTTCCCCGTCGACAAACGTGGGGGCATCCCTGCCACCGATAACAAGGTTCCCGATATAGGTGTAGATCTCATCCACCAGCCCAGCCTGGATCATGCCGGCGATCAGTTCCCCGCCACCCTCAACCATGACCCGCTGTATACTCATCTTCCCGAGTTCGTCCATCAGGGCAGCAAGGTTTACAGTATCATCGCCTGCAACAATGACGGTCGCAGAATTCTTCAGGTCTGCAACTTTCTTCGGGTCCGCCTTTTCTGATACTGCAATGATCCGGAGTCCGCTGCCCTTGTGAAGGATGGATGCCGTGAGCGGTATCCGCGCCCTGCTGTCCACGACAATTCGTACCGGGTGCTCACAAAGACCACGGTTCTTACGGTACTGGCGGCATTCCTCCCCCTTGACCGTCAGAGATGGATCATCGGCGAGGACCGTGCCGATGCCGACCACGACCGCATCGCTTCCTGCCTTGAGCCGGTCCACCCGTGCAAAGTCCTGACTCCCGGATATTTTAACCTGCCGTCGCTCCCTGGTCGAGATTTTACCGTCAGCACTCATGGCAACATTGACCACAACGTAGGGACGCATCGCGTTATTTTTATTGCCATGCCAGTTATTTCAAACCACCGGTTTATTTCCTGCCCCTACTCCTCGTTGACAGTGTGGGTCAGAATGACGTTCCCCTTCCCGTGCATCCGGGGATAATCACGGAGTCCTGGAACAAAGTCTTTCAGGAAAAGGTAATGGGGCATGCTGACGAAGTGGGTATTGTTTGCTTCCGAAGCGACAAGGGTCTTAAGAAACTCCGGGGGTCCGCTGATGAGTTCCTGGTTCCCGTTTCGCACAGAACCGATCCGGAAGAAGAGCTGCTTGTATTTTACGATTGTCCGGTAAT
>JAKLGN010000133.1 GCA_022710665.1 Methanoregula sp.
ACCCCCGCATCCAGCGGATCACGGGGAGGGTGGATGACATGCTGATCATACGGGGCATCAACGTCTTTCCCTCGCAGGTGGAATATGCCCTGATGTCGATCCCCGAAGTGGGCCAGCATTTCCAGATTGTTGTCGAACGCAAGGGAGCGCTCGATGACATGCTCGTCCGCGTGGAACTGAACAAGGAGTCGTTCAGCGACCGGATCCCGGAACTGATGAACGTGCAGCAGAAGGTCGAGCACCGGCTGAGGAACTTTTTGAACGTGAACGCGGACGTGGAACTGGTCGAGCCGGGGTCGCTGCCGCGGTTCGAGGGAAAATCAAAGAAGGTTATTGACAAGAGGTCGTTGTAAATGGACACGAAAAAATTCATCATCAGGCAGATCTCGATATTTTCCGAGAACCGCCCGGGAAGGCTCGCAGCCATCGCCCACGCGCTGGGGGAAGTGAAGATCAATATCCTTGCCTTCAGTATCGCCGAAGCGAACGGATTTGGCGTGGTCAGGGCGCTGGTCGACCACCCGGAGAAGGCCCACGACAAGCTCCAGTCGCTCGGCTTCAACGTTGCATTCACCGATGTCATCGCGGTCCGGATGAAGGACCAGCCCGGCGGGCTGTACGAGGTCGCAAAGATCCTTGGCGACGCGGGGATCAACATCGAATATTCCTATGCCTATTCCGGCAAGGAGGGCGCGGTTCTCATCCTCCGGGTTGACCAGGTGGACGATGCCGTACAAAGGATCACGAACTCCGGCGCAGTCCTCCTGGAGCGCTCGGTGTTCCACTGACGGGATCCTACTTTTTTTCCCACTTCACCAGTTCGGCCACCACAGAGAGGGTGCTGCCCCGCTCGATCTCCTCGCGGATCCGTTCCTCGTTCTTTTTCACTTCCAGCGCCCGGCGGGCGATCTCGTACGCCCGCTCCTGGGGGACGACCACAACCCCGCTCTCGTCACCGATGATCCAGTCCCCGGGGCGGACATACTGACCGGCACACCGGATCTCTGCGTTGATCTCCCCGAACCCCTTGGGCTCACCGGCATTGGGCACGACAGCCCGGGCGAACAGGGGAAATTTCAGGGCACGGATATCGTCAACATCCCGTACGGCACCGTCGATCACAACACCGGCAAGCCCCTTTGTCCGGCAGCTCCTTGTCGCCAGCTCCCCCCAGGGTGCAACGTCCGTTACGCCGTCGTTGTTGATGACGATCACCTCGTTCTTTCCGGCAACATCGATGGCTTCTACCGGTTTTGCCCAGTCACCGGCAATGGTATGCACGGTAACTGCCCTGCCCACCATCTTCACGTTCCCGCAGATGGAGAAGAGCCCGGCCATCGCGCCCTTGCGGTGCATGGCATCCGAGATATTCGGGGAGGAGACCTGCAAAAAGACGGCCCGGGTCTCTTCATCACCGCTTTTTTTTGCCCGAACCGTACCGGAAGGCGTATCCATGGCAGCCCGTATTTTCCGGGTGGATGCGGTCACATCTGCAGACCTGACGATCCATCCGCCGATAATCACGATATCAGCACCACGACGGACCGCTTCCCCTGCTCCCTCTGCATCGATACCCCCCGCAACTGCAACCGGGATACGAACCTTGCCGGCCAGCGTGGAAAGGAGGGCCAGCGAGTCCTTTCCGGTCATCTGCTGGTCGATCCCAACATGGGCGCAGATCATATCGACACCCAGCGATTCCAGCCGGGCAGCCCGTGCCGGGGGATCGTCTGCATTGATCAGGTCTGCCATAAGGCGTATGCCGTACAGCCGGGCCGCACGGACAGCATCGGCCACCACCGCATCGTCAGCATCGGCAAGGATGCAGACGATATCGGCCCCGGCCTTTGCCGCCATCTCCACCTCGATTGCCCCGGTGTCGGCGACTTTCATATCGGCAACGATCGTTGCCTGGGGAAAACGGTCCCGGAGCGTGCGGACCGCCTGGATACCTTCGCTTTTTATTAAGGGCGTCCCGGCCTCGATCCAGTCGGCTCCGCCGTCAACCGATTCCTGTGCTATCTGCAATGCCCGTTTCAGCTCGAGGAGGTCGAGCGCTACCTGCAGAATCGCCTTTTTCATAATCAATGATAGGGTGGACCGGATGTTTAAGCATTACCCGTGGATTTTTCCGGTTTTGAACCAAGGCACCCGGATATGTAAAGGGTTACTATGCGTACGATACCGAAGACCACCAGGGGTATGCCTCAATTCACAGAACCTCCTTACACGCCATTTCGTGATGGGGGATATGAATAAAATGATGTATTTTTTTTTTTGGTTATATGCTATTTTCACACCAAAATCGAACACAGATTTACTGAGTGAAAAATGGCAAAAATTGCATGTCCAAAATGGAATGCAAAAAAGTGAATTCGCCTGGGACCGGAATACACTGACGCGCCATGGGCTTCGCCCCGCCGCTATGGCGCCCCGGTTGCGATAGTGCTGTAGTACCAGTATCGGGATTTGGGTAATTCAGAGGTATCGCATGCGCCATGAGCCCCCCATGGGGGCAGGGCTGGCGCAAGGGCGACGGATGATTGCTTGAGATTGTCAGGCGCTAAACTGGTAGTTTACCCCTTTTTTTACCGCAAGCGAAAATGTACATTTATTCAAATAATAAAAATATGGCGTTTTGGAGAAAACCTCTTTTTCTCCCGAGGATCTACCCCCTTTTTGCCACCCCTGCTCCCAGCTGGGATTCGGACGCATTGCGACAGGATTGGTTTTTTTTCCTGCGGGAAATCGCAAAAAACCTTGTGAGGGATTATCGCACTGCGGGGGTCAGCCACAGAGGCGGGGTGGAGCCCCTTGGCGGGCCATCATTCCTTTCAATGATCTCTCCAGGGAAAAAAAACATTATTCGGTTTTAAAATGTTCAAAGAACGCGAGGTGTTTCATCTCCTTCTTTGGGGTTATGGCAATTTCAGCCGGGCTGCCGGCCGCCACCAGGGATACGAGCGTATACCCGGGCGGGACGCCAAGAAGGTTCCGGACCGCTTCGCTGTACGGCTTCTTCTCCCCCGCAACCCAGCAGGAACTGATCCCGTGCGCCTGCAGTGCCAGGATCAGGTTCTCGGTTGCCGCACAGCAGTCCTCGAGATAATACTTCTGGTTCTTCTCGCCAAAGACAGCAAAGCAGAGGGGACATTCCGCGATAAATTTTCCATGGTCGGTCAGGCCTGCAATGGCTGACAGGACACTTTTATTTCTGATAACGCCAAAAAGCCAGGGCTGGATATTCATGGCAGTCGGTGCATGGGCGGCACACTCAAGGGCATCGTCAATTACCAAATCCCCGACCGGGTCTGGCTTGAATTTCCGGACACTGTGACGTGATTTTATGACCGTGGTTACTATGTTCATACTCCGGAATGGGAGCACGGGGTAAATAAAAATATTGTACATCGGAGTGGTCCGTCAGGACCACGACGACGAGAGGAACTCGTCAGAGTTCTTCGAATGAAAATTGAAGAATTATTTGCTCTGGAGAAACCATTTTTTTTAAGATGATTGCCCCCCTTGCGCCAGCCCTGCCCCCGCTGGGGGCGGGGGTGCTTGTGATTCCTCGATATACCTAACAAACCCAATACTTTTGTGAACAGGTAATACGGCGCAATCCT
>JAKLGN010000134.1 GCA_022710665.1 Methanoregula sp.
AGGCGCCCCAGTTCAGGTCGCGGGACAATCATGAAGATGATTGTCACGGTATTTGAGAAGCTTCCGGAGCCTTCGATCCTTGTCGTACCGTAGCCAAGACCTGAGAGGTGGGCAATAAGCGGGTGGGGATCCTCGGTAGTGATCAACCTTACGATCACATGTCCCAGCGAGATCATCTTCTCGATCTCCATGCCAAGGAGTGTTCCCAGTCCGTAACCGGCAAGATACGCAAACAGGTTCCAGTAATCTGAAAGATTTGCGAGGACAAGACCGGTAGAAAGGAGCCAGATACCCGTTTTTGCAATACCGATGCAGGCAGCGAGATCGGCATGCCCCCGCGCAATGTAAATAGTCCTGATAGTCTCGAGACTTGTCTCAATGATCCGGGCAACAAGAATAAGCAGGGGGGTAGCTGCTGCAACCCCGATAATACCAGCGCTGAACAGTTTTCCACCTCCAGCCGGAATAATCGTACCGGGATATTGAATACCTTGCGGAATGTTCCCGATAATGGTGCATAGAAGGAAACTGCGGCTTAACCACTATGATTATCCCGTCCGGACAACCAAATGAAAAAAAACGGGGACGATGCCATGACCTTTGTATGCCAGCGCTGTGGTGACTGCTGTAGCACCATGGGAGAGATCATACGCATCCGGGAGCAGGTCGGTCCCTGCGAATTCCGGATAGGGTATACCAATGGCGAGGAGCGCGTTGTGACTGTAGACCCTGACAAGCGGGAACTCTTCTGCTCTCATAAATCTTCAGGGAAATTATCGGCAGCCTGTCCCTTCCTCCGGGTAAAAGGGCCTTGGGAGCGCATTTGCACGGTGCACGCCAGCCGGCCTGAACTCTGCCGCGGGTATTCGTGTTATCGTATCCTCATCCTCAATCCGGATGGATCAATAGCCGGGAGAGTGCCGGCCGGATCGCGCTCATTGACTACGGGGGATCCGTTACTCTTCGATTACTGGCGGCATGAGATCCGGGATAGGATGATTCTGGATGAAGAGCACTGGGAAGCATACGTTGAAAACGTATTCAGACGGGCCGGATACCATAGCATAAGGTAAACAGGGGAACCGGATACAGGAAACGGATTCAGACCAAAGGATATTGCTCCGGATTCTTAAGACAGGAGAGGACAGCAACGCCAAATTCCCTGGTGCCTGCAGTACCGCACAGATCCCTCGTGCAGATCCCTGCTGAGACAACCTGACCGACAGCCTTATTTATGCGCCGGGACCCTTCATGGTCTCCCAGGTAATCCAGCATCATTGCCGCGCTCCGTATGGCTGCAATCGGATTTGCGATATTCTTTCCCGCAATGTCCGGAGCGCTGCCATGGACCGGCTCGAAGAGGGCATACCGGTCACCAATATTGGCACTCGGGACAAGGCCTAGGCCTCCCACAAGGTACGCGGCAACATCGGAAAGGATGTCCCCGAACATGTTCGTGGTCACAATAACATTGTAGTTTTTCGGGTGCTGGAGCAGATCGAGAGCAAGTGCATCGATGAATTTATCATTGAACGCGATCTTTGCCGCCTTTGCCTCGGTAATGCAGATGTCCCGGAAAAAGACATCCGACTTGATGACGTTTGCCTTGTGACCAATGGTCAGCTGTCCGTTCCTCTGCCGTGCAAGATCGATCGCTTTGCGGACAATGCGCTCCGTACCTTTCCTGCTGACAAGCCGGAGCGTTGTGGCACGGTCGGATGTGACGTCTTCTATCCCCGAGTAGAGCCCTTCGGTGTTTTCCCGGACGATCGTTATATCAAATCCATCACCCCGGACAGGGCGGATATTTGCATAGAGATCAAGGGCTTTACGGATACGCAGGACCACACTCTGGTAATCCTTCATGGGAGGTGTCGTGATAGCACCGAACAGGATTGCATCTGCTGTTTTCAGTTTCGCAATATCCGGGTCCGTGCAGGGACATCCCGTCCGTTCCCACCTGCCGTAACCAACATCGACATCAAAGTACTCGTACTCGTCATGCAAATGTTCGAGCACGCTGCGGGCAACCGGGATCACCTCATGACCTATCCCGTCGCCTTCCACAACAGCTATCCTGGTCATTTTTCTCTCCATCTGGAGACCAGATCCCTGACCGCTGCATAGATATTCCCCGGGTCTGCTCCCCAGTGAACTACGGCACCGCTCTTCCCGTTCCACGAACCCGGACCTTCCCGTTCTCCCCGGCAGCAGCGGGCAATGAAGGGCTCCTCCCGGACGCATTCGAGAGGGCAGATATTGACAAGATGGAAGTCCTTTCCGTAACACTCTGTATAGAACTGGGCTGCTGTCAGGCAGCCGGCAACTTTCTCGCCGCCCTGCATGGTATCTTCGTCAAGCGTTTTTTCAAATCCTGCTGCCCGGCAGGGGTACACGTCTGCGGACACTTCTGTGATATCCCTTATATGGTGGCAGAACTGCACGGTCAGGAGCCCGAAGAGTCCGGCATTTTCGAGCTCATGGATACAGGAGGAGAGACTGGGCCGTGGCGGGCTTACGTCATAAACATGGATTTTCAAAAATCCCGATAGGTCGGGGTCAAGAACGAAGGTCTGGTGCTCGTCATGAGATGTGAAGACCGTACACCGGCAGCCCGAATCGAGGGCCAGCTCCACGAGCCTGGTGCGGTTGTGGAGGTTCACCTTTTCAGGATAGTGGTACACCTCGCTTTCCGTTGCGAGCACCCGTGATGAGAGGACTGGACGCATCATACCTTTCCGGGTCTGGTCCAGTGTCACTTCCAGCACTTCGTGTCCCCCGGGCGTATCCCGCAGGAGCCAGCGGCTTAAGAAGTAGACCCTCTCGTCACAGGGCTTTGTCGAGGCATGCCCCACATGTTTGCAGTGTTCTGGAAAGATCATTGGTGTGTCCTCCAGTAGTTCACCAGCCCGCCCGCGGCAAGGATCTCCCGCATCCGAGGGGAAAGCGGCCGGATGGGGTACTGGCTGCCACCCGCTTCAACCCAGCCCGCGGCAAGGTCGAACCGCACGTTCTCTCCTTCAGTGCAGGGGACACTGCATTCAATGGCGGGGAGGCCGATATTGATGGCATTCCGGAAGAAGATCCGGGCAAAAGACGGTGCGATGACTGCAACAACCCCGGCCTCCAGAAGCGCCAGAGCAGCCTGTTCCCGCGATGACCCGCAGCCAAAATTCTTCCCTGCAACAATGACAGCGCCGTTCAACCGCCCGGCAAGAGCGGAGTCGAGATCCTCAAAGACATGGGAGACCCAGACGCCATGGTCCCTGGTCCGTAGATACCTCCCGGCAATGATAAGGTCCGTGTCGATATCCGGTCCAAGACAGACTGCATGACCTGCGGACTGCATTTTTTAGTCCGCCTCCGGTTCGGTGATCTCGCCGGTAAGGGCGCTTGCAGCAGCGGTTGCTACCGAAGAGAGGTAGATCTCGCCGCCAACACCCATCCGGTTTTTGAAATTCCGGTTCGCGGTTGAGAGACAGACCTCTCCCTCCCCGAGGACCCCCATATGGGCGCCGAGACAGGGCCCGCAACCGGGTGTGCCAATCGTACAGCCAGCCGCGACAAGGTCCGCAAGTACGCCGGTCCGTATTGCTTCTGCAAGGACAGCCCGGGATG
>JAKLGN010000135.1 GCA_022710665.1 Methanoregula sp.
AATGAGAGATACTGTCCCCGGAATACGCAAAGTCCGGCTCGCCAGGAAAATCTCCCGGTCAACGTGAAGACCCGGCCGAACGTTCAGAATTCCTCAGCGATCCCGTATCCCCATTCGTAGAGCCGCAGGACAGCGTTCGTAGCGGGAAACTCGGTACAGGTGATTCCCCGCTGCAGAAGATACCGTTCGGCCATCACCGGCGAAACCGGCACGACCCTGTCCTTCCCGGTCATGCCCAGCGGCCGGATATGGAAATAGAACTGGCGATTTTTATGGGGGTTCTCGTGCAGGTAGAGGTCTTTTCCGAAGACCTGGACATCGGACGATGCCGGCGGGACGGTGGATCCAGACGTGAGGCAGATGTCCCGTTTCGTGTCGACCATGATCCTCCTGCTTCCGTCATATAAGGCTGCTTTCATGAACAATCCTCTCCTGGATAGTCCGGGGCCGTACCACAACGGCCACGGGAAGAATGGGTGTCCGTGCATGACACCCATGAGGCAATAGCATACTCTTTTTGTGTTCCGGTTCTGAGGAGAGCACCTGTGGCAGGGTCGTCCTCGTCCATCTAATAGGCCGGTCGTAGTAATAAATTTTTGTTTTTTTGTATTAATTAGTGTGTAAATTCTACAAAAGCATAAGAATTGATTTCCCTTGCGCCGGTAGCCGCCAGAAGACGTGTACTCCCGGGAAGAGACAGGGGAAAATACCCTCAAATCATGCCCCGTTTCCCCACGACGTATTCAGAAAATGCCCGCAGGACCGTCCGTTTCCCTTCGCATGGAATCGGGAAGGGTCCTGGCCCTTGTTTTCCAAAACCAGGCTGTTTTTCCGTTCACGGAAATGGTGCCTCATGGCCCTGGCCAGGGGCAGTTCTGACCCCATAGTATCACCCTCTCCTGTGGGAAAACCGTCCGCTGAACGCATCCGTGAGGATTGTTTGTAGAGAGGACGAATTATATAAATACAGGAATGACTTCTGACGATTCGTGCGCTTCATGTACCCCGGAATTTCTATTGATATACCAATTGATATATTCCTGCAGAATCAATAGGGAATTACCGGTGCGTAATGGACGCGAGGATCTCGTTCTGCTCCCTGACAACCGTCGTTGTACTTGTCGTCATCATCAGCACCGGGTGCTCGTCCCCTCCATCACCGGCCCAGTATTACCGGAATGAGACCCTGCACAATCTGTCCGTTGGGGATACGGCGTCGATCGCCATGCCGGACGGGACCCTCGATATCACGGTCCGTTCCTTCGACCCGGCCACCGGGACAATTCTTCTTGAAGAGAAGAACAACGGCACAGCACCGCTCCATTATGACCCGTTGATCCGGGTTCAGGACTGGCAGGGCGGCACCTATACCGCCGTGTATTGTCACGCGGATCCCTGTCCGGCGTATGTGTTCCTGACCACGCTCGCCCCGGGAGAAACCGAACTCCGGGACATTTCTCTCCCTGGCATGTTCCACGTACCGGATGAGGCACGCCA
The DNA here is from genome assembly GCA_022710665.1 of Methanoregula sp. Classification (GTDB taxonomy): domain Archaea; phylum Halobacteriota; class Methanomicrobia; order Methanomicrobiales; family Methanospirillaceae; genus Methanoregula. The sequence continues at coordinate 1,498 of JAKLGN010000135.1, forward strand.
GGGGAACCTTTCATTGTACTGGGAGGAATCCGGGCAGGAGGCCTCGTGGCTCCTCATTCCCTGATAAAAAAATTTCGGGAGAAGAATCGGAAAAACGGAATCGTTGCCCACAAAACGGCAAGAAATACTATCTTAATTTTTCCCTGCCTGCGATCCCACGGCTGCTTTTCCCGATCCTCTCTGGTGTTTCTTCCGGAATATTTTATCCATGTCGTGCTCGATGAGATGTTCCGGAGAAATCTTCGGCGCAGGGGGGTTGCCGTACAGCAGCCGGTTGGTATCGAACTTCTTCCGTGGCCGGGGGTCCCGTCGTATCCCGGCCGCAGCTTCTGCCGCTCGCTGCCGACGAACCTGGGGAGGGGCGCGATGCTTTGGCTTCGGTGATTGCCCCTTATCCACCGTTAAATCCGGTACGGCAGGCTTTTTCTCGTATTCCCGGGCGAACTCCTTAAAGATTTTCCGGATTTCCTCCTGGATCTTCCGTTCGAGGGCGCCATACTCCTCTTCGGAGATGTTCGGCATAGAAGGAGGACGGTTTTCCGGGGATATAATAGTATCTGCTATATCAACTGGTTTTTTCGGGATCGAACCAGGATCCCATCAGGCCAACCGGCACTCTCCCCCAATAAGGGGGGAAGATCGCCATCGTGTGTCCGTCCCCGACCACGGTAGCGGGCCCGGCCAGGTACCGGATGTTTTGGCTGTTCACCAGGATGTTGACAAACTCCCGGGGCTTCCCTTCGATGCGACAGATGGCCCGGATCCCGCACGTTGATTATTAAGGACAACAGCAACCATGCTGAGGTTCCATGAAACGCGTCACGCTCAATGCACTCATCGATATCGGCTGCTTCGTCACGTTCATCCCGTCGCTCGTTTCCGGGCTCGTGCTGTTCCTCATCCTTCCGTCGGGAGGAGGCCGGGGAACCGGCTGGGCACTCTGGATGGGCATTACCCGCAACCAGTGGGTTGCGATGCACAACGCCACGAGTCTTGCCTTTGCTGCCCTGCTCATCCTCCACCTGCTCCTGCACTGGAGATTTTTCCGGCATATCCGGAAAGCACTCCGGCCGCAGGGAAGAGATGCCGATGCCGGTATGTCCTGACTGCAGGTCTTCCAATGACAGAACATGAACCATCGGGTGCGGGGGAACCGGGACCGGGCCGCGCCGGGCCGGAACCCGGGGGACTGTGGTGGCAGCGGCTCCACGAGCCCCGGCCGTACGCGTTTATCATCCTTGTCCTCCTTGGCCTCGCGCTTGAATTTTTCGTGCACTACCATCTGGGCATTGCGGTCGTGTATACCCATTTCTATTACCTGATCATTGTTCTCGCGGGACTGTGGTACGGGAGACGGGCGGTTTTAATCGCGCTTTTCTTCGGATCCCTGCATATCGGAAACTCCTTCCTCACAACCGGGAGCCTCTCCCCTGACGCGCTCATCCGCGCCTGCATGTTCGTCCTTGTCGCCTTCGTTGTCGGGATCATCTCGGAACAGGTGAGCCGCTACCGCGACCGCATCCTTGCCCAGAACCGCGAGCTCCTTGCGGTGAATGCCCGGCTCGAATCATCGCAGGAAGCATTTGAGATCGCCAATAAAAAGCTCAACCTCCTCTCCAGCATCACCCGCCATGATATCAAGAACCAGCTCGTGGTCCTGATCGGGTACAACGATATCATGCGGGGAATGACGACCGATCCCGAGATGCAGCAGTTCCTCAACCGGCAGAATGCTGCAGCGCAGACCATCCAACGGCAGATCGAATTTACCAGGACCTACGAGGATATCGGGGTCCGTGCCCCGATGTGGCAGGATATCGGGACACAGGTTGCGGCCCTGGCGGGCTTCATCCCTCCCGGGGAGGTCGCGTTTTCCGTATCGATCGAAGGACTCGAGGTCTATGCCGATCCCCTCCTCGAAAAAGTCTTCGAGAACATGATCGACAACTCGCGCCGCCACGGGGAGCGGGTCCGGCACATCTCCCTCTCTTCGCAGCGGCCGGGACCGGACAACCTCATCATCGTGTACGAAGACGATGGTGTCGGCGTGCCCGAAGG
>JAKLGN010000136.1 GCA_022710665.1 Methanoregula sp.
TATCGGTCAGAGGGTTCTGCATCCCAACCGTTTAATACGGAAAAAAAAACTATATGAAAAAGGTAAAATGTCAAAATCTGAATTGCTCATTACAACTATCAGCGTCTCCCTTGTATTGCTTGCAATGATCGCCATATCCGGATGTACCGGTCCATCCTCAGGATCGGCGACCGTCCCGGTAACCCCTGCACCTTCGCTGACAGTATCTTCTGTGACGTCTGGTTCCTGGCAGGCTGATTATGCAAATATTACGACTTTTCTGGGACCACGAGGGGACGCTTCAAACCCGTCTGAAGGAATTGATACCCTCCAGTTGTACGTGGATCTGAGTTCCGAGACCGGGGCTATCGATCTGACGAAGATGGAACTTGTCCTCTCCACCAACAGGACAATGCCTGTTATTTACCGGCTCGGCACGAGTGATGCAATCGGAACCTTTACCGCAAACGACCCGCCCGACAACGGGGGCAGGCCCTCAACGGTAATCAGGCCAAACGAAGGGGTGAACATCCGGTTCCGCGTGCATCCGATTCCGGCCAACAGCGAAGGGACCATCACCCTGAGACCCGCGGGTGGTGCGTGCACGACAACCAATTGCGAAATCGGATTTGTCACACCGTCCGTTATCGAGAAAATTAACCTTCTCTGATCCGCCCCTCATTTTTTTACCGGCGTATCCCTGTTCAGGAAGAAATCCCCGTACCGGAATGCCCTTCCCCGTTCGGTTGCCGGTGTTGATCCGTTTTGCTCTGGAGAAACCATTTTTCAGGGTATAGGACCGCCCCTCTTGCGCCATCCCTGCCCCCGTCGGGAGCGCGGGCGCATTGCGATACCTCGGCATTCCCTCAATGAAAATATCTCAACGATTGCGTACAGGTAATCCGGCACAATCGCACACAGGGGATGCCATAGCGGCGGGGGCATGCCTGCATGCCCCTAAAAGCGTGAGAACTATTCAAAGGATTTCCCATGAAAATCGCAACTAAACAAAAGTGACTTTAGGATTTTTCACTCTCTTGATTATTTGCAATGAACGCCGAGGCCCAAAAAGAACGCCCTGCGGCGGCCTTAATTACCGTACTCATACAAAAATCCGGTAATCTGGAGCCATCAGTGCGATTTTTATGGTTATGGTGTGAACTCACTCTGTTCATTCCCGTTTCTCCAGAGCCAAAAAAAACAATAAAAAACATAATTTCCTCATTTTTCACGGCTGACATAGGTGTATCTGACAAATTCTTCTCATCGCCGGGTTTTTTTTAAACATCTCCCGGGGCGAAAATGAATACATCCCACCTGCCCGGGGTGCGAACCCGGCCATGGATGAATCATTGGCACGATGCCAGTGTTTTTATCGGATTCTGTACAGACGCAGTGACATACCAGCCGTAACCATCAAATCCCGGTAGGACCGGCTTTTTATGTGAGGAATGGAGATGACAAAACCATACGTATCAGGAATCGTGGCACTGCTGTTCCTGCTGGCAGTTACCGCAGCATGCGTGCAGACGCCGGTGAGACCGGTGCCGGACCAGAGCAGCATCGAGATCCATTACCGGCTCTACGGGGGCTTTGTCGTACCCTCGTACGCTGTACAGGAACTGATCGTCACACCGGACAAGGCGACCTTTACCGTCATGTCCCGGGACGGGAACATAACGGAGAAGTTCGAAAAGGCTCTCACAAAGGACCAGTTCACGGCGATCGTGAACGTGTTCACGGACAATAATTTTACCTCTTACGGGGACCGGTACGACGAGGGCCAGAACCATGTGGCGGACGTCGGGTTCGCGGATATCACCCTCATCGAAGGTAACAGGACCAAGACCGTGACCACGTACAATGTCAACGATTACCTGCCCGCCGGCCTGATCCGGATCCGGGAGAAACTCCAGGAGACGGCTGCCTACGTCCGCGCTCCTGATGAGAGTGAGGTCCGGCAGATCGCGGAGACCTGGATCATGGGGGCACCGACCTATGCGTTTGACGGATCCGGCCTGGCGCTCGTCAACAACACCCGGCTGGAACCAATCCCGCCCCGGGACATGCTCATGTACCGCTTCACCAGCAGCCATGCAGGATATGGCAACCGATCGGGCACGATAACGGCTCAGGTGATCACGGAACACACGCTCCGGGTCACGACTGCAGACAGGACCGTGGAATCAGCCGTGATCGATGAACGGTGGGACGAAATGGGACAGTTCCTGATCGGTTCCGAAATCCCGCTCTTGTACCAGCCCATGCAGTGCGAGCAGCCCCCGTGGCAGATCTGGGAAGCGAACTCGGGCCGGGTGTACATCCGGGCGCCGACCGATGAAGAGATCATCCGGCACTATTACAGTGCCGTGTACGGCATCGAGGTCGGGAATGTCACGAAGGTCGATTCCGGGCTGATGGCATGCCAGGCCTGCAGCGTCTGTCCGCAGACCTACCGCTTCGGGCTCACCGTGAACGCGAGCGTGATGCAGGTACTGATTGATGAGGGATGGACGAGGAGCGGGTAGGTTTTCTGGATTCCGGGGGACGCTGGCGGGACGTAAGGTAATTCCTATTTTGCAGGGGACGGACTGTGCCGGCTGTGACCAGGCCTGCGCAGGGGCGGAGGTCCGGGGACTCTTAAAAAAACGTGAAGGAGATCCGGGGACCTAATTCACGGTCCTATAAACCCGGCCAGGATTTTCATACCAGCATGTGACCGGGGGCGGAATACCTCAAGCCCTTCCCTTCCCGATGCCTGCCACCTCCAATAAAAAAAAGAAGAAAAGATCTTTCAGCCCGGCGCTCTCCCCCGGGAAAATGAGATGTGGGATGCAAAGGTATCCCACGACTTTCCCGGTTTGTGCGGGGGCAGGTCAAAGCCGGACCCGGTTGAGAAATCAAACGGTACAGGTTCCTGCGATACAATGCAGTCAACTTCCGGATCATAGAGATCGGGAACCACAATTTCCGGGCTATTGTATGCAGCAGGACAGTCCGGGCTGTCCTGTCTGATGGAGATCGTCCGGTACGTTTCGGTATCCAGCGGGACAACCCCGAAATTCACGGTCCATTTCCCGTTCTGGTAATACATGAGTCCGCTGGCGCCCACATCGCCCTCCCAGGTGAAGTGACAGGGCTGGGAATCGGTTTTTGTGGTCAGACCCCCGTCCCACACCTCGGATTTTACGCGCAGGGGTGTGCCGCCGTTGTTCTTTCCCTTGTCGCTGGTATAGAGCGCGACGCCGGCCCCGTCGTCCCAGGGATAGTCAAGGGTGAACGGCATGGTGCCGGTCATCGAAAATGTCCCGTGATGGTTACTGCTCTCCGTCCACGACCCGGTGCAGGCAAAGGTGAAGTATGCATACTGCGGGTACCCGGAGCTTGTGGATCCCCCGCCACTGCCACCACTGCTCCCGCTGGTGCTGCCACCATTGCTGCTCCCGCCGGAACTACCACCGGCCGCTGACGATTTCGCCGGGGAAACGCCCGAGCAGCCTGCGACAACACAGAAGATCACGACAAGAACAATACCCACGATCGCACAGTTTTTTGAAACAGACACGCCATAC
>JAKLGN010000137.1 GCA_022710665.1 Methanoregula sp.
ATGAAGGTGCTTTATGTGCTAATCATCGGTCTGCTTGTTATCGCTTTGCTGATAATACCAGTCGGTGCAGCTGGTGAACCGGATAGTGGAGCAGCCGAGAGGATCGGATCGGGAACCCCAAGTGGAGCTATCGTTATGGCGCCCATACCGATAGTACCGTATAAAAATTACTTCTATTTCTTCAACCATGGTACCATGGCAAAAACAGAATTTTGGAATAACCCTAACATTGACAGTGTATATGACTTTGGGTGGGGACACAGAACAGTATTGAAGGCAGCTCCAGTTGGTGGAAATTCCACGGCTTGGGTAGATCTTCCTATTACCGGGGTTGCATCCTATACCGGGAGACACCCTATGGTCAGATATGCCACAATTCAGATGTATTCTGAGACCATGAACGGAGGGATAATTTGGGTACATGTTTATAACGGTCATACGATAGTTAAGGAAATTCCTGTCAATTGGCATACAGATGGTACTTGGCAGGACTTCACCGTTGATCTGGATGGCTATTATGACATGCAGAGGGGTATGAACATGGATGTTTTAATAAATAATGATTGGGACGGTGCGACCCGGATCAACGAAATCGGAGGGTATGGAGCCAAGGCTGAGTGGTAACTTTTTGGTGAACACTCTACCCAAATTTTTTCAGCATTTTTTTGTCCAGGCATATCGAGGGATAGTGATTGCTTAGCGGATAATGGTGTGTTCCAGCCTTTTTGTGGCGATACAACTGATAGATTATACATCGTTTGGAAGAACAGATACAACCGATCCCTTTGGTACCAGCAGCGACATCCGTCAGGGAAAAACATGGACAGTTCTCTTTTTTTTAAGAAAAAAATAATCCATTCATGGGAAAGAAAATTGCCTCAAACCATCATTCCTGAGAGTATCAGAAAGGGGTGGAAACGAAACTGCAAAATAGCTGCCAGCCATCGGGCTCTTCGATTTTAAGGGATTTACTCTCAAGATATTTCTGGGAGAACTGTGAACAAAGGGAATAATGGGTTTCAACGATCCCCTCAGTCCTTTTTCTGCTGCAGGTACAGGTTTACCGCTGTGGAGATTGCGGCTACTTTTTTTCCCTGCTGGAAGGATCCGGCCAGCGTCTGCATCCGGATCTCTTCATCCCTTGTGTAGCGGTCAAGGGTGCTGAGGATGCGTTCCTCCTCGAGGAAATGGGTGTGGGTATTCCCATTCACGAACTGCTGGTTGTTCATGATTGCATAATGGAGCGGGAGCGTCGTCTTGACGCCAAGGATGATATATTCCGCTATAGCCCGCCGCATCCGTTTTATTGCATCGTATCGGGTACTGTCCCAGGCGCAGAGCTTGGCTATCATGGAATCGTAGATAGGTGAGATGGTGTATCCCATGTGGATACCGCTGTCAATGCGGATGCCCGGCCCTCCCGGCGACCGGTACCGGACAATCTTTCCGGGATCGGCGGAGAAATTGCTGGTCGGATCTTCCGCATTGATACGGCACTCTATCGCGTGACCCCGGATCGAGAGATCCTGCTGTTCGAAGGGAAGGGTCTCGCCTGCTGCAACAGCAAGCTGCTGCTTGACTATGTCCACGCCCGTGATGAACTCGGTGATCGTGTGCTCGACCTGGAGCCGGGTGTTCATTTCCATGAAATAATAATTCCCGCTGCTGTACAGGAATTCAACGGTCCCCGCGTTGCTGTATCCTGAAGCCTTGACGACTTTCAGCGCTGATTCCGCCATGCGGCTGCGCAGCTCCGGTGTCATGATGGAGCAGGGGGCTTCCTCGACAAGTTTCTGGTGACGGCGCTGGATTGAACATTCCCTCTCGTAGAGGTGTACGGCGTTCCCGTGCTCGTCAGAAAGCACCTGGAACTCGATATGTCGTGGCCTGATCAGGTATTTTTCGATAAAGACGGTTGCATCCCCGAATGCGGACTGGGCAATGCGCTGGCTTGCCGCGATAGCCTCCCCAAGGGATTTCTCGTCGTGAACAATCTGCATCCCGATCCCGCCGCCCCCGGCACTTGCCTTGACGATGACCGGGTACCCGATCTCCTTGGCGATCTTCTGGGCCTCGTCAATGGTTTTGATCCCGCCCTCGGTTCCGGGAATGACCGGTACAGCATGGTCCTTCATCATCTGTTTGCTGCCGATCTTGGAGCCCATGGCCTTGATGGTCTTCCAGCGGGGCCCGACAAAGATCACGTTCTCATCAAGACAGAGTTTGGCAAAGCGGTAGTTCTCGGCAAGGAACCCGTACCCGGGGTGGACAGCTTCTGCCCCGCTCTTTTTTGCAATATCCAGGATCCGCTCCATGTTGAGATAACTTTTTGACGGGTGGGACTCGCCGACATGGAAAGCCTCATCGGCATATTTTACATGGAGCGCATTTTTATCGGCATCGGAGTAAATTGCAACGGTATCAATGTCCAGCTCCCGGCAGGCCCGCATGATGCGTATCGCAATCTCGCCGCGGTTTGCAACCAGGAGTTTCTCGAAATATTTCATTGCACCACCAGCAGGACATCGCCGTTCTGGACGACATCGCCGGTATCGACAAAGATCTCGATGACCTTGCCGTCAACCGGGCTGTGGATGGGGTTTTCCATCTTCATTGCTTCAAGGACAAGGAGAGTATCGCCTTTCTTCACTGCCGCACCCCTGCTCACGCTGACTTTTAACACCATTCCCTGCATGTTGCTCTTGATGCCGCCGGCCATCTCCCCGCGGGGGATCTTCTGCGGGGTACTGGCGGACACTTCCATGGCATTCCCGCCCACCGAGATGATGCGGACGGAGAACACTTCGCCATCCACCTCCACCTCCATCAGGCCTGGCATGCCGGCAACGGGTTTTTCTGCGGGCTGCTTCCGGGGGATCTCCTCCAGCGTTCGCTCGCCTTTGAGGAACGAGGGTGCGACCGCCGGGTAGAGAATGTAGGTCAGGACATCCTCTTCCTTGTGGATGAGCCCGGCCTTTGCCGCTTCGGCTTTCATCTTCTCGTACGCGGGTTCCAGCAGGTCGGCCGGACGGACTGTTACTACTTCATCGCTCCCGATGATTAGGGTGCGGACCTCCGTACCGACCGGCGCAGGGGACTTCCCGTACAGGCCATGAATATAATCCTTGACCTCCTTTGTCACGTTCCGGTAGCGTTCCCCGTTGACCAGGACGTTGAGCACCGCCTGGGTCCCGACGATCTGACTTGTCGGGGTCACGAGCGGGGGGTACCCGAGGTCCTGTCGCACCCGGGGAACTTCTGCAAACACATCATCCAGTCGTTCCAGGGCATCCTGCTCCTGAAGCTGGGAGACCAGGTTTGAGATCATCCCGCCCGGCAGCTGGTACATCAGCACATTGCTGTCTACCCGTTCGGAGATGGGATTCAGGAGGCCGGCATATTTATCCCGGATCTGGATGCAGGCATTCCGTGCCTCCCTGAGGCGTACCAGGCTGATACCTGTTTCGCGGGGGGTTCCGATCAGGGATGCCACAATGCTTTCCGTTGGTGGCTGCGAGGT
>JAKLGN010000138.1 GCA_022710665.1 Methanoregula sp.
GTCGCTGACAGCGGTTGGCGAAGGGAAGAGGAGCCGGATCAGCCGGGCTGCCTGTCAATCCCGGCGGATTTCTCACGGTTGAGGAACATCCCGACCATGACCGGTAGGCAAAACATCAGCGCATAATAGATGAACACATCCGGGGCGTAATACTGCGGGGACTGGAATAACAGGACGATGAACAGGTAGTCGAGGATGACCGCGATCACGGTCCATACCACCCCCACACCCGCGAAGTACTGCAGGGAAAGGTCACGGCCCCTGAACCACCACCAGGTCACGAGGATGGTGAAGGGAGTGAACATGACAAGGATCACCCACCCGAGCATGGAAGACAGGGAAGAGAAGTACAGGACAATGGAGGCGAGGTACCCGGTCAGCCAGAAGATGGTGCCAAGGCCGGCGGTGTCTTTGAGTGCCGAATGCATACGGTTCATCTGTTCTATACGGGTGAATTTTCGGGCGTGAATCAGAGGGTAATTCCTACCAGACCGAGAATAACGAGGAGAATTGCTCCCGGCAGGCCGGCAAGGGCGCAGATGATGACGGTGATCCAGTCAAACCCGATATCGGGTCTTCCGGCATATTGCATAAGGTGGAAGAAGTTCACGATAACGAGCGTGACAAGGCCGATGATGGCGTTTATCACCAGGTTTTTGATGTTCTTTACCACATAGAATGCCATGGCAAGAAAGATGATGATGACGAGGATGAGGATCGCTATCCCGAGGATTGCCATGGATCCTAAGTATCCTATTGAACGATATAAACACGCTGGTGAGTGCCGGGAATGAGAAGCGGGACCAGGGTGGCGACACATGCTGCTCATGGCAGGTCACTGCCGTATTTTACGGGCGGCCGGACCAGGGTGCTTCATTCACAGGGGTCTCTGCCACGTTTCCGAACCGTGCCGGAACCAGGATCCGGCGCATCCGGTATCCGGCAATGAGCGTGATAAGAACCAGCGGTGCCGGACATGAAAACCCCGCTCTCCATCCCGCAGGTTGCGTTGCCGCCGCAATTTTAAAAACCAGGTTTGCACAGGCCGGCTCAGCATTGAAGAAGAAAAAGAGCATCAGTGAGAGGAGGAGCAGGCTGCCGGAAAGCTTGCGGAACGGTACGCCCGGACCATTCCTGACAGGGTCCATTTTCGGTTTTCCGGATATCGCGTCAGCGCCGGCCTCCCCAGGCAGGAAGATGAACAAATGCTCTGGAGACCCATCTGCCCTCTGCTCAGGGGTATATGCGGGGTGACCCCTTCTCTCCCCAAAAGGAGGAGGCTGCATGCGGGGGCAAGCCCCCCCTGACCCCCTGCCGGGTAAAAATTTTTCATCGGTGAACGGACACCGTTATGCTCCTCAAAAATAGCCCGGCGAGGCGGGGGGCACCCGTGGTCCCATCATAATTCTCGTGGCAATTTGTTTTTGACAGCTTTCCTACAGAGCAAAAAAAGGGAATTCCGGCTCTGGTGAAAACCTCTTTCTCTCCAGAGGATCTACCCCCTTTTTGCCAGCCCTGCCCCCATCGGGGTTCGCGGCGGATTGCGAAGGATTGTCCTCTATTCAAAAGAGAAATCAAAAAAATCTTCTTTTTGTGATTATCGGAATGCGGGGGCTGCCACAGCGGCGGGGGCTCAGGTGTGAAAGCCACCGAATGCGTCAATCCGATGATTTCGACAGAGCCAGAATCCTCTTACAAAACGACATCCGCGATACTGGAATTTGCAATGGAATAGTTCTCGATGAGCCCCTTGAGTGGCAGCTTCCGGATATACGCGTAAGAGCGAGACAGGATCACACGCAACTGCTCAGTATCCGGCCGCCCCGCAAGGAGACGGTCAATCAGCTTTTTATCCGGGATCTCATCGAAATACATATCAGTGTCGGGCATACAGACATCCTCAGCTTTCTTACGTTGTTGACATATTTCTTAAGACTTGCTATGTGTATTTTTTTTAAGCCCGCTGGTTTGAAGTGGACAGGATCAGGGAAAAGAGCAAAAGAGTCCCTTACGGCTCTTTACCCTTTGGAAAATGGCGGTCTTTTCGCGACGGATTCTGATTCCGGTGCGATATTGTCCGGTGCGGATGCGCCATCAATTTCGGAAGCCGGTATTGTCCTGAGACCACTCTTCCCTGTTCGTTCACATGGATGAGTCCGGCACCGCATCCGTGTCCGCCTGCATGGCATACCATATGAGCTGTTGCAGGAGACGAAGACTGCTGCGTTGATGAGGGGTAGATTAAATGAACAAAAAGGCAGAGGCGGCCGGATTACCATTACCGGGCACCTGACAGATGATCCTGCACCAGGTATCCCGGACAGGATATGCAGGCAGACACAACTGAAGGATTTGGAGTAATTTTATGGTTCCTTGACGTCATAGAAAAAGCAGGAAAAAATTATTCTGCCTGTCCTCCGGAACTTCCCGGCGGTGATACAAAAGAAAAGACCCGTATTGAAACAGAAGACCGGATCCATGAAGCCGTTTGCGTACATATCCGTGGAGTGATCGAAGACGGTGCGTCAATACCGAAATCCCGTTCCCCAGCTTTTTTCCCTGCTGTCAAGAGGGTATGAACTTTTTATTTTCAACAGGATGATTGGACCGATAAAAAATACCCTCCGCCACGCTTATTTTGACTCCCGCCAAAATCACTGTAACAAATGGCGCCCGGTCCTGCACCCACCTTCGATCCTGACGATATCCCGTATTTCTTCGATACCTGGTGCTCCCTTTCCTGGACCCCGTGGGTCCCGTTCACCGCTGGCAAATACGAATTCCGCATAATCCCAAAAGAGCCCGGCCTCTACCGGATACGGCCGGTTGGGAAGGACTTTTTGATGTACATCGGCGAGACCGGCCGTCCCCTGCACCGGCGGCTGAACGATCTCCGCATGGAACTCCGGAACCGGGACCTGATGCCATGGAGCGAGCCGCATATCGAGGCACCGGGGCTTTGGGCCTGGTCCGACTGGTCGGAAAGCCAGGAGGACGAAAGGGATCCCCAGGATCCCCCGGTCATAATGGCAGGACGCTATGAATACGAATGCTCTGCCGCTCCGCTCGATGCGTCGCAGAGCGGTCGCCATGGTATGGAGGCCTTCCTGCTCTACCGGTACCGTCAGGAACGGGGCCGGTCCACGATCTGTAACTTCGGGCGGTTCCACCCACGGTACCGTAAGTCCACAGGCCGTAAAGAGGGGATGAGGGGCGGAAGACTCGCGGGGGGGCAGAGGGACAACCCGGCGGGCTGGCCCGGCACCGAGCCGCTGGAAGTGACCGCTAAGCCGGGCGACCGCAACTGGATGGGGCTTGAGTGGACGGCGCGGGAGCCGCTTGCTGCGGAGAATGTCCGGAAGATTGCGGCAGGTGCCGGGCTGTACCTGCTCTCTGATACCGTATCGCAGGAGGTTGTGCACATCGGGCAGTCAGCGGATGTTGCCGGACGTTTGCGTGATCTCAGCCGGGAGTCGTGCAAGGGCAAAACGCTGGAGTTCTCGTACCAGATTATCGG
>JAKLGN010000139.1 GCA_022710665.1 Methanoregula sp.
GCATGCTCACCATCAGTTTGTAGAATATGGGAATCGGAAGACTGAATCCTGTTGAGGCCGCGTTATGAGCGATCCTTGCCGTAGTGGTCATATATCAGTATTTACATAAACAATATTTAAAGATATCTAAAAAATTCCGGGTATCAAGCGGGCTTTTATGGGTGAATTATTGTTAATTATTGGAAGGAACCACATGCCATCCCCGTTCATACGCTGTGAAACGGGGGAGGATTGTATCCGATTTTTATAATCGCTCTCCAGAACAAGCGGGCAATGACATCTTTCGATCCCTCAAGTTTTGTCAATCCCTGTGCAGAGAGGAGCTTATAATCCCCCTCCCTGCTGCCCATTGTTGCTTTGGAATTCATCAGGACAGCGGTGACTCCTTTTTTCAGCATCTGTCTTGATTGTTTCTCCGGTGCCGAGCCCAGTTTGAATGCAACGGTGAGTGGTGACCATTGCCGTATCACTTCGTCCAGCAGTTTCGGCAGGGGTTCCAGCTCAAGAAGGACCTTCTTCCCGCTCGGGATCTTTCCCTTGTATACCTTCGGCACAAAATCCGATATTGCTGCTGCACTGATATAGATATCAGCGCCACCCCCCATCAAAAAACAACGGCGTACCGCGTCCCTCATATCAGCAGCAGAATCCGAAGGTACGTTCTTGACACAAGGGAATATGTCGCGATGGACAACCGTGACATCTGCACCAAGCCTGAATGCCTCGAGTGCAAGAGATCTCCCCATCAGCCCGGTTGACCGGGTTGTAAGCACCCGGACATCATCAACCTGCTCCCGGCAGGGGCCGCTTGTTATAAGCACGCGTTTTCCTTTCAGGGGCTGCCCGAGGATCATCCGCTCACACCAGAGCACAATCGTTTCATTGTCCGCAATCTTCGCCTTTCCCTCTTCCATCCTCGGATCGATGACACCGACACCCCATGCCCGGAGGCATTCCAGGTTCCCGCGGACAGCCGGGTGGCGGTACATGCTGTGATGCATTGCCGGGACAACCAGGACCGGTATGCCGCTTCCCAGCGCTGTTGTTGCGAAGGTTGTAACAGGGGTATCGTCAATACCGCAGGTAATCTTGCTGATTGTGTTTGCGGTGCAGGGTGCAATCAGCAGGAGATCCGCAGATCCACCGTCACCGCAATATCCAACATGTTCTACCAAACCGGAGATGCGGGTGATCGCCGGCCTGCCACTGGCATAGGTAACGGCATCCGGAGAAATGATTTCGGTTGCAGCCCGGCTCATCACGGTCTGAACAACGGCACCGCACCGTCTCAGCATGTGGATGATCTTTACAACCTCGACTGCAGCAATACTGCCGGTAACGGCAACAACCACCTGTTTTCCGGCAAGTGTCTGATCGGGAGTCATGTGAGATACACATCCTGGACCATATGCCATGCATGAGGCCCGTATTTCTTCACTTTATGTACTTGGATAGTGGCTGAAAAATCTGTAGCCTCAATGTGTGTCCGAACCAATTCTTCAGCCGGCCCTATGCTGTGGACATGCATGACACTTCCCGGTGCTGCATGGCGCAATGCGCAGGGAACCATGTCCACGGCATCGAAATGACCCATGACGATACGGTCATAGGTACCGGAGAGCAGCTGGCGGCAGTCTCCCAGAGAGGGCATGATCCTGCTTGAGAGACCATTCGCTTCAATGGACCGGAGCAGGTACCCGAATGCAACGGGATTGATCTCCATGGCGTGAACCTCTGCTCCCGCCCCCGCAAGCGGTATTGAAAAATATCCAATGCCGGCAAACATATCAGCAATCCTTTCGGGGCGGGGGCTGGTGCTGATCATCCGGACGATCCGCGCTTTTTCTTCGCGGTTGCCCATAGAAAACATAACTTTCCCCGGATCAAAAATATAGGAGAACCCGGCCTCCTTATGGCAGACTTCCCCGCCACTTCCCCAGACTATCTGTGTCTCCGGTGTCCTCGTTTTTTCCTTGAGGAATTTTATCCACAGGATCCCGCGCGGGTGACAAAACCCGCGGATTGTATCAATCTCAGCCAAAGAGGGCTCTCTGCCATGAAGGACCGCAATGTCGCCGACCATGAAATATCCCCGCCCGCAGTACTGTTGCCGCTTTGGGATTTCACGGTCGCAGGGTTCGGATGCAATGACCGGTACCCAGAGGGTATCCCCTTCTGCATATGGGGATTTCTCCCTGTCTACCCAGCCGGCAGAGCATAGCTCTTTGATTCTTTCTTTCCGGACGGCCCGAACCCGCATATCCTACCTGACAAAAACCATCTGATCGTCATCCCGCAGCAACCGGATATGATCACCGGCACGGACATCCAGCCATTTCAATTGTGCATATTCCCGAGTCCGGTTGCTGACCGGATCCATTATTCCCATGTTTTTCCCGTCTGCAAAAACAACGAGGCCCGGTTCTGCGTTCCGCGAATTGCCGATGATCTTACCAATATCATCCTCCCGGATCGATTTCACGTTTCCATCTCCAAGGTCGATAACCTGGAGGTGGCCGGATTCCACCCGCAGGACCTCGAAGTACCGGTTCCTGATCTTTATGACATCGTTTTTCTGGAATTGCGGGAGCCGTACCGAAAAGGTGACCCGGAAAAGCTGCCGCCCGTTCTTTTCCCCGACTAGTTTCGGGTGTGTTGTGTATCGCCCGCCAAGACGGGCAACAATTCCCTGGGCGATGAGCAGCCCGATGTGCTGTGACCCGACAATGATATCAATGCCATCGTGTATCTCATTCATATCCGAGATGAACGAGAGCCGTTCTCCGCCGGCCTGTAAATTATCCTCTACCTGCTGTGCTATCGACGCTGCGGTCTGGATCTCAAAGGTGCTCGGAATCCTTTCATCTGCCCGTACCTGCACGACCCCTTCATAGTAACTTCCGCTGATCCGGTTGCAGCGGTCGCACTGCTCCTTATGCCAGAGGATCTCAACCGTACAGGTTCCTTGGACTGGTTTATTGTACAGAAGACCCCGGACAACCAGTGTCCCCCGCGACCGGTTCGGGGAAAGGTCCTGAATAGAAACACCTATGGTGGGTTTTTTTACATCCGGATGGAAATGCACTGCGGATTTTGCGATCTCGGGACCAGTATAGGCACGCTCGGCCACGGAATCCGTCCAGGTATTGACCACTTTAATTGCGCCACAGCCGGGGCAGGTGGTGTTTTTCACGCGATTGTCGCATGTAAACCACGGGGTGCTGCCAATCCTACACTGGCTGCATAATCCGTCAGTTTCCGACGGGTTCCCACATTTCGGGCAGAAATTTCTCTGGATATCCTTTTTCATAACTGGTAGATCTGTGCGTGTGGTATGTCTCCAATCATAATGCAGCCGGACTTCGCGATCAGTCCCATCCGGATAGCGAGGTTTACAGAGCGCTCGCCAATAAGATTGATGTTACCTGCGGTCTTCAGGGCATCTCTGACCGCGTCCTCTGTAGCGGGAGTATTGCCATAAAATGCGTCCTGGATGGTGATCGTGA
>JAKLGN010000014.1 GCA_022710665.1 Methanoregula sp.
GGTGCTACTTTCATGCACCTGGCTATCGCCGAGGTCTTGGCGATTCCCTCTTTCTCCTCGATATCCAGAATGCTCTCCAGGTACTCTTCCAGCTGTTCCGATGCCATCGCAGATGATTTAGGATATCCTAAAATATGAATATTTCGGAAACCCTAAATCTCCCGCTGCCCCCTGAGAAGATACTGCGTGAAGCACTACCTCTCCCCGTGGGTTCTTGTCTCTGCCTGCAGACGCCAGTCCCTGTTGTGTACCAGGTCACCGGACAGGAGCAATTATAAACATGCTCAGGAAATGATCTCACAACTGATGACCTGTTTCTTGGAAGGGAACGTCGGACAGATAACGGGGTTCCTTTCGAGAAGTGAGCGTAGGCAGCGAATGACTGAAGCGCCCAAAAAAAATTGCTCCGGTTATCACACCACGCAGTATCCTTACTGAGGAAACGAAAACGTATGGTGAACCGGAACAGGTATCGCGGTTTTGGGGAACGGTTATGCTGACATTTGTCGGGCTCGGGCTGTTCGATAAAACGGACATCTCTGAAAAGGGCCTTGCCTGCATACGGCAGGCAGATCATGTTTTTCTGGAGAGTTACACGTCATGCCTCATGGGATCGACCGTTGAGGAGCTGGAAGAGTATTTTCATAAACCGGTCCATTGTCTCTTCCGTGAGGACGTTGAGCAGCACCCTGGCCGCCTCCTTGATCTTGCCCAAAAAGGGGAGGTTGCATTCCTCTGTGCCGGGGACCCGATGGTTTCCACGACACACACGGACCTGCGTATACGCGCAGCGGAGCGGGGAATCAGGACTGCGATCGTCCATGCTGCATCGATCGCAAGCGCGGTCTGCGGCCTTACCGGGCTCCAGAACTATCGCTTCGGCAAGTCCTGCTCCCTCCCTTTTCCGCAGAAGAACTGGTTCCCCATGACACCGCTGGACGTGATCACCCAGAACCTCTCATTACGGCTGCATACGATAGTATATCTCGATATCCAGAAAGACCGGTTCATGACAATACCCGAAGCTGTTGCCCTGCTGGAGCAGATGGCACAGGAAAAACAGAGCTCCATTTCTCTGTATATAGGCATTGCCCGGGCAGGTTCGGATGATGTCGTGGTACGGGCAGGACCGGCAGAAAAGATACTCGCAGAAAAATTCGGCCCACCCCTCCATATCCTCGTCATCCCGGCAGTCCTGCACGATATGGAAAAGCGCTACCTGGAGATGTTTGCCGGTTTATGAGAACAGGAGACTGTCTCGGCCTGCTTGCAAAGGTGCTGGATGCTGTCTCGGTGGCAGTCCCTGATAAGTCCGGCCTTTCCCGGAGTGCCGGGTCCGTTGTCGTTATGGCAAAGGCCTACCAGTCCGATGGGATGGGATTCCTTGCATCGGAAGACCGGGTGAACGCACTCGCCAGTGCCTGGTACGGGTTCGGCTGGCTCCATTTCGGGATCAGCTACGGGCTTTTAAAAAGCACGATCCCCGCAGGATGCCCGTTTTATTCCCCGTGTGAATCCCTACCGCCCCGGTTCCGGGACCCGCTCCGGGAAAAGACCGGCCGCTACGCACACCTGCTGGACACTGCCAGGCACTCTGTCCGGACTGCGCCGGAAGCGGGCACAGCAGCCGGCGATTTTGCAGAACGGGTTCTTCTTGTCGTATCCATTTATGCGGGGAGCGGAAACCTCTGCCGGATCTCCGGATTTCCTGAAGATGCCCTGGCCCGCTTCAGTTACGCTCATGGCTGGCTTGATGCCGGGGTTACGGCCGGATTGTTTGTCATCACTGACCACCATGACCTTTTCACGGTGTAATACCTTCATGCCGGTCAGACAAACCATCCGGTGTAAGCAGCAGTCGTCGGGAGGCAGATTTCCCGTTTCTTCCGGCAGGGTAAAGTATAAACTGTTTATACTATGCACAATAATTTCTAGAAGAGACTGACTCCCCCGGACGGGTTTTTTTACGAAGGCTGAGAGCAATGGATTCATCACAGCGGAAATGGTTGTTTATCTCAGTTGGGTTCTCGCTCCTGGTTCTCGTTATCATCCTCTTTTTCACCATCAATGAAAACACCCTGACCTACATAAAAGAGATTAATCCCCTGTTCCTGCTCCTTGCATTCCTGACCCATGTCCTGACCATGTGTTTCTGGGCCTGGCGTATCCAGAAGATGACGGGATCGCTCGGGTACCGCATCGGGTTCTTTTATTGTCTTAACCTTGTCTTTGCCAACCTGCTTGCCGCGGCGGTGACACCGGCCCAGGCAGGTGGCGAACCGGTCCGCGTCCACGAGCTGTACAAGGCAGACGTCCCGCTCGGTGATGCAACCGCAATTGTCATCATGGAGCGGGTCCTGGACGGGGTCATCCTCGCAGCCCTCGCAGCCTTTGCCATGGTTGTCCTGACCGACCAGTGGAAGAGCCTCGGTGCCGTTTCGGAAGTCATGGTGTTCGTCACCTGGATATTCGTTGCGGGGTCCATTTTTTTATTTTACCTTGCTGTCCGGCGTCCAGATACCGTAAAAAGGATCTGCAAGCGGTGCACCATCAGCCTGACAAAGAAATGGGAGAACAAACGGGTTGAGAAGTTTATCGCCCGGGCCGACAGGGAGATCGACAACTTCCAGAACACTACCATCCGTTTTGTCCACACTGCCAGGAATGGGCTCCTCTGGGGACTGCTCTTCACCCTGCTCTACTGGGTCTCGGAGATCGTGACCGCATCCCTTATTCTCGTCGGGCTCGGCCAGCCACCCCTTATTCTCGAATCGTTCGTCATCCAGCTCATCCTTGCTATCCTGATGATGATGCCACTGACCCCCGGCAGTTCCGGTATCGCTGAAGTCGGTGCCACCACCATGTATGCCCTTTTCATCCCGGCCTCTATCGTCGGGATCTTTGTTGTTATCTGGAGGTTTGTTCTATATTACTTCAATATCGCCCTCGGTATTCTCTCCAGCATCATCATCGTTCGCAGGGAAGCGGGAAAGACGGATAAACCTCCCGTTTCCTGACCTAATCCTTATCCCAGTGAACACCAATCACTGTGCACGGTATGCCACTGGTTGCGTGCGAAGTCCGGGGTGTGTTTGTTGCCACGAACAATACAACGACGGTACCGCTGGTCATCCTTGCTGACAGAGACGACCGCATCCTCCCTATTTTTATTGGGATCTGGGAAGCCGTTTCCATCAACAGTGCAAAGATAAAAGAGGTGCTCCCGCGACCGTTCACCCACGATCTCTTCGTTGACCTCTGTGAGAAATTTTCCATTACCCTGCGATCCCTGCAGATCGACAGTATCGATAATGGGGTTTATTATGCCCAGCTGGTCCTTGTTTCGGACCGCCGCGAAGAATTTCTTGACTGCCGGCCGAGCGACGGGATCGCCCTTGCCCTCAGGGCAGATGTTCCCATTTTTGTTGATGAGTGCGTACTTTCAGCTGCGGGCCAGAAAAGTTCCGATCTGCCGGATATCGTTGACCTTGCAACCTTTCTGGAGAAATAACGGACAGGGATCAGGTGCGTCTTCGTTCCAGTTCTGCAATGACATCGGAAAAGTCGATATCTGCTGCACGGAGCGCAACCAGGAGGTGAAAGAGCAGATCGGAAGTCTCCTCTACAGTCCTTTCCGGGATGCCGTTCTTTACCGCAAGGATGAACTCGGTCGACTCCTCCCCGACTTTCTCAAGCACCTTGTCAATGCCTTTCTTGTCAGTTAAAAGCCGGCTGGTATAAGAATCCGGTGTGGGATTGTCTGCCCGGCTGCAGATCACGTCCCAGATATCGGCAAGGATCCGGGGATCAACCGTCTTTTTCATACATCCTCCCTTAAAAGGAGCACTTCCCCGATTTCAAACTCGCAGAAGCGACGGCAGAGGATGCGCGCTTTCTCGATATTGCAGCCTGCCTTTCCAATCGCGATTCCAAGGTCGCTCCGCTGACGCACAAAGACATTCACCGGCCCGTCATCGCTGACACGCTCTATGCCGGTCACCTCGGCGGGCTTGAAGATATTGGTGATAAATTCCGCAGGTTTTTCGGCATGTTCCACCATCTCGATCCTTTTCCCGAGCACGTTCTGGAGCCGCCTGATGTTGTCACCTTTCTTCCCGATCGCAAGCCCCATGTCCCCCTGACGGATGACATAGATCACCCGGTCGAACCGGTCGTCTATCACGCAGTCAAGCGCGGTGGCCTTGGTAAGAATCCGTAACTCCTCAATATACCTTCGTTCCTTAAAACCGATATTGCGCTCCATGATAAAATCAATCCTATTGTATCCGCTGATTTTGGGGTATTCGAAATTTGGTGTCCGTGGATAAGCGTCCGGAAACCCGGGCAGCGTTCATCTGATTTTATGAAATGATTACGCTGCTATTTTAAAAAAGTTGTGAAAGGATATCTGAAGGTCAGTTGATGGTGTAGGTGATGGTTACTGTTGCCGATACCGTGATATCGCCGGACTGGATGGGAGTCTCAGCAGTGGCCCTTGGCGATGCATTGTCAAGGGCATAGTTCTGGAAGTACACGGGAGAATAACTGCTGCCGGTCTCTGCTCTCTGGACACCGGTGATGGTGGTCCCCATGGCAGCGGAGATCGTGTCGGCATCTGACCGGGCGCGTGTGACTGCCTCCTTTAAGGCCGCGGTTCGCAGTTCCTGCGCCTTCTCATCGGAAAGCATAAACTGGATGGAATCTGCCTGGTTGATACCGTTTGCCACAGCTGTATCGATAACATCTCCGGTCTGGCTGACATTGTGAAGGGTGACCGTCAGGCTGTTGGTCACGCGGTACGTCTTGATCTTTTGCTTCAGGATCCCCATGCTATCCTCGTAAACCGGGTAAATGTTGTAGCCGGTTGTCTTGAGTGCGTCGCGGGGAAGCCCGTACGCAAGAAGCGCATCGTGCACTTTTGCCATCCCGATGGCATTCTCTGCCTGTGCTGCCTTTACATTGGTGTTCTCGGTCTGCACAGAGAACGTCACCTGCGCCCGGTCCGGTGTCCCGATAACATTGCCGGTACCGGAAGTCTGGATCACGTGTTCACTGGCGCTATCCTGGGCAGCACCTGCACAGCCAACAAGAGTCAGGGCAATGATCATCATGCCCATGGTTAGGAGTCGGGTCGTTCTTTTCATAATGTTCGCATGATCTTCTCCGGAATCGGGATTAAAGATTCCTTTGACTGCGAAAAGAGTCGCAGTTATTAAAAACTGCTCTGGAGAATTCATCGGACAGGCACTCCCGGGCGCTCCGCAGATGCTCTGCCCCCGCCCCTGTGGCAGCCCCCGCTTTGCGATACCCACGCAAGAAGGTTTTTTGTGCTGTCCCAAAAAAAAGAGGACAATCCCCCGCTCAGGAATGGGGCCGGGATGGCGCAAGGAGGGTCGATCATCGGGAGCAGAAGAGGTTTTCTGCAGAGCCCAAAAAACACAGCGTTTCTGCAGAGGTTGTCCGGGTGAACCAGCCCTTCTGATGATTTTGGCACGAGCTCGATTACCCCTGACGGTTCTTCATTTAATCTGCCCTTCACGTTTGTAAACGGCAGTCTCGGCCAAACTAGATTATGCCGGAAGGTCAATAGTAGAGACGATGAGAGCATGACAGCGACAATCGTAGAGAAGATATTCTCCCGGAAATGTGGCAGCGATGTGAGGGCAGGCGACGTGGTCATGGCCCCCCTTGACGGGGCGATGATCCATGATATCACCGGCCCGCTTGCCATCCAGAAGTTCTACGAGATGGGCGGGAAGAGGGTCTTTGACCCGGATCGTGTCATCATGCTCTTTGACCACCAGATACCGGCCGATTCGATCGATGCAGCAAACATCCACGTGTACATGCGGAAGTTTGCCGCTGAACAGGAGATCCATAACTATGATATCAATGCGGGAGTCTGCCACCAGGTAACCATCGAGAAAGGCCGGGCCGCACCCGGGGAGATCGTTGTCGGAGCCGATTCTCACACCTGCATGTATGGCGCTGCGGGGGCGTTTGCCACCGGCATTGGTTCTACCGATATGGGCTTTGCCCTGAAGTTCGGCGCTCTTTACTTCAGGGTACCGGAGACAATACGCGCAGAAGTATCAGGAAAGTTCCCGACACGGGTAGGGGCAAAAGACCTGATCCTTGCCATTGCCGCAGATATCGGTGCCGACGGGGCTACCTACAAGGCACTCGAATTTACCGGTAAGACCGTGCGAAAACTCGGTATGGCCGGCCGGATGACGCTGTGCAACATGGCAATCGAGATGGGCGGCAAGGCCGGTATTGTTGCCCCGGACAAGGTTACGTGGGAGTACATGAAGGGCCGGCGGAAGATGAAACCCTTTGAACTCGACAGTGACGAGGATGCTGTCTTCGCGGAGCACCGGTCGTACACTGTTTCGGATCTCGAACCGCAGGTTGCTGTACCGCATAATGTGGATACCGGCGTTCCGGTGAGCAGGGTTTCGGGAACAACGATCGATCAGGTCTTCATCGGGTCGTGCACGAACGGGCGTTTCGAAGACCTTGCGGAGGCAGCCGAGGTGCTGGGAAGGAAGAAGTTCAACCCGAAGATCCGGGTCATCATCATCCCGGCCTCCCGGGACGAGTACCTCAAGACCCTCCGGGCAGGACTCATCGAAAAGTTCGTGAAAGCCGGAGCCCTTGTTGAGGCGCCGTGCTGCGGTCCGTGCATGGGGGGGGCGTTCGGGCTGATTGCACCCGGCGAGGTTTCGCTCTCGACATCGAACCGGAACTTCAAGGGACGGCAGGGAAGCACGGAAGGTAAGGTGTACCTCTGCTCCCCGGCAACCGCTGCGGCAAGTGCTATTACGGGTGAAATCACCGACCCGAGGGAGATCTGACATGGCAGCAAAGAGGACCGTTCCGGTCCAAAAGGTCGTAGTTACCGAAGGAGCCATCGCGAAGAATGCCCGGGCATGGAAGTTCGGCGACGATATCGATACCGACGCCATCATTCCGGGTCGCTTTTTGACGATAAACAACCCGGACGAGCTTGCAAAACATGCCTTTGAGGGTACCCGGGACGAGTTTGCGAAAAAGGTGCAGCGGGGTGACGTGATTGTCGGCGGCCGGAACTTCGGTTGCGGGTCCTCCCGCGAACATGCACCGCTCGCCCTGATGGGGGCCGGCGTGAAAATCGTGGTTGCCCAGTCATTTGCCCGTATCTTCTTCCGGAACTCGGTTAACGTAGGAGTACTCCCCGTGGTCTGCCCGGATGCGGACAAGATCGCTGACGGTGCGAAAGTCACCCTGAAAATTAAGGATGGTTATCTTGAAGCAGACGGAAAGCGGTACGCAATCGAACCCGTGCCGGCATTTATGCAGGGCATCATTGATGCCGGGGGACTCGTGGAATACGCAAAGATCCTCGGGGAGGTACCGGTATGTACAAGATAGCGGCAATCGGCGGGGACGGGATCGGCCCGGAGATTGTTGCCGAGGGGAAGAAAGTGCTGGAGGCAGCAGGGGAGGCGTATAACTTCGATATCCAGTGGACGGACTTTGATTTCGGGGCTGACCGCTACCTTGCCACAAAGAAACTCCTGACCGATGACGATTTAAAGGAACTCAAAAAGTTCAAAGCAATTTACTTCGGTGCCATCGGCGATGAGCGGGTGAAGCCGGGCGTACTGGAGAAGGGGATCCTCCTTGCCCTCCGTTTCCACTTCGACATGTATGTGAACCTCCGACCGATCAAGCTCCTCAAAGGGGTTGAAACACCGCTCGCAGGAAAAGGTCCGGAGGATATCGATTTCGTGGTCGTCCGCGAGAACACCGAGGACTTCTATGTCGGTATCGGTTCACGCTTTAAAAAGCACCAGAAGATTGATCTGGACGTTGTCCGCGACCTCTACAGCGTGAAATTCGGTCTCGATGTTGCAAGTGATGCAGAGGAGATCGCCTACCAGATCGGGGTCATCACCCGCGAAGGCTCCCGCAGGGTCCAGACCTATGCGTTCGATCTTGCCATGCAGCGGAAGAAGAAGCTGACATCGGTGGACAAGGCCAACGTCCTCTCAGACGTGTATGGCCTCTGGCGCGACGTGTTTACCGAAACCGCGAAGAACTACCCGGAGGTTTCTACCGATTTCAATTTCGTCGATGCCGTCACCATGTGGTTTGTCAAGAACCCGGAGTGGTTCGATATTGTGGTCACACCCAACATGTTCGGTGATATCATAACCGACCTCGGCGCCATGATCCAGGGAGGGCTCGGTCTTGCCCCGGGCGGCAATATCAACCCCGAGGGCACCTCCATGTTTGAGCCGATCCACGGCTCCGCACCGAAATACAAAGGCATGGGTGTTGCGAACCCCATCGCTACCATCTGGGCAGGATCACTCCTGCTCGATCACCTTGGCGAACACAAAGCTGCCGCGGCCGTTGTGAAGGCGATCGAGAAGAGCATCAAAGACGGCGTTGTGACAAAAGACCTCGGGGGCAAAGCGGTAAGTACCTCAAAGGCGGGGTCGTACATTGCCGAGTGCGTGAAGAAGGGGAGATAATCCTTTTTTTTTAGGTTTCTTTTCATCCCCATGCAATTCGAACCTGTTGTCCGAACTGGGAAGCGGGGCATTTTTTTTAAACGATTTTCTGCAGTCCGTTGGTTGCCAAATCTTTATGACGGATACCACCGGACGAGTCAGAAAAATGCGGTCTGACACGATACAGCAGGAAATTATCGGTCCTGTTCAGACAAGGGATGAACGGATTTTCCGGACAGACTGAATCATGAAAACATATGCCGGATGTTTGTCGATAACTGCTCAATCATTTCCGTCAGTATGCAGGAAAGGTCACCATGATTACATGCTCGGTTTCCTGACGGTGCCACCGCAGGCCTTTCTGTTGATAATGGATCCCGTGGAAAACAGGGTATCTCATCCTCAAGAAACGGTGCGGGAACGATATGGACGATTCGCGCTGTAACCGTTTCCACCTGCCCATTGACCGACGTTATGGTATAGAGTGTTCCGGCAGAATAATCAGACCCGGTTTTTCCCCCAAACACACCGTCCTGGTAATTCGTCATGTCAGCAATGACCGGAAAACCACGCACCCTCATCGGCTTTATAAAATTCCCGTGCATATGGCCCATGAGAACCAGACTGGGCTTTACGATCAGGTCTTTGTCGATAGCCTTCCCGAGCGGGGACAACGTCCCGTCCACATCCATGTAATAGTGCGTGGCAATGATGACGTTTGAACGCGGACTGTTGATAAGAGTTGACCGGATCATGGAAAATTCATCGGATGAGAGAGACGCTCCTGCATAATTAATTCCGACAAGATCAAAATCCTTAAAAGAAGTCACATAATTGACTTCAGGCATTCCCGTGTTTACCGAATAATAATGGAAATTTTTTCCATTGTCCGTGTCATGGTTGCCGGCGATGGTGTAGACAGGGAGGGAGGTATGATTCCGGGCAATGGAATACACGTCCCATTCCTTTCTGGAGTCCCAGGTATTGACAAGATCTCCGGTGATAATGATTCCCGTGATATTATACGGTGTTTTGACAGAATCAAGGTATGAAAAGGTGAAGTTATACGTATCAGGATAATAGGTAGCAAGATTCTGGGTATCAGAGAGGTGCACAAAGGAATAGGTGGTACTATTTCCTGCCGGAAATGCAGATGGCGTGGGGATTATCGCACAAAGAAAGAGTATCAGCAGTCCGGCACGGTACCATTTCCAGGAATGCATGTCATCAGGAATCCGGAATGAAAGGAGTTGAATGGTTTGATCCCTGAACAATTCTCCGGGTTTCATTGAGGACATATACGGTCTTGTTCTGACAGGGGAGCACAGAGGAGGAGAATGTCGGAAAGAATCAGACCGACTCTTCTTCTGCACCCTCGTCCCGGGAGAAGATCGAGCGGATTGCCCGGAAGGGGGAGCGCCCACCCGCCCGTGGTTCCTTCGGGCGGACCCCCTTGAAAAGGATCTCGGCCTCGGTAACTCCCTCGTCCACGTGCATCTTCTCGGTGATATCCACAAGCGAACCGGCAATCGCAACAGTCTTCCCGTTCTTCACCACCGGGATCTCGTTCACCTCAATCCAGATCCGGTTCCCGTCCCCGGTCTCCATCTCCAGCCGGTAAGGGGGTTCGCGTTTGCCGGTCGAGACGGCCCGGAGCGTCCGTTCAAGGCCGGTGGCATTGACAGGATTGTCGGTGAGGTAATCGGTCCATGATCTCTTCTTTGAACCGTTGGCACACTTCAGGAGGGTACGAATCCGCGGGCTGACATAGAGGGACCGGTGATCCGTGGTGTGGGTGTAGTACATCGGGATCCCGCTCTCGATGAGGAGCATCAGTTCCTCGTCCCTCCTGCGCACCGCCTTCTGCTCGTTCTTGAGCGGCGTCATGTCCCGACCGGTGGCAACAAGGGCAACGGGAGCCCTGTTATCGTCAAGGACAGATTTTATCGACCAGCTGATGCACCGCATCCCCTTCGGTGTCTGGAGCCACTGTTCCACAATACAGGTATAGGGGGGTCGGAAGAGCTTGGTCATCTGGGTGGCAACGACGTCCGAATACCGCTCACCTGACACCGGCATGAAGACGCTGCCGGCAAGTTCATCCTTCGTTTTCCCCAGCAATTCCCTGTACGCTGTATTGAAAAAAAGAAGCCGGCCTTCAAGACTGATCTTGATAACGAGATCCTGCTGTTGTTCCACTAGATCGCGGTAGGATTCGTCCGAAATATCCATGGTTACAGCCTCATATCCGGGCCCTGGTTCGTGTCCGGGATCCGTAATAAAAAGGAAGGGATAATCTCCACACCAGAATGATCTGTTGTGGAACTATTAATGTTG
Organism: Methanoregula sp.; assembly: GCA_022710665.1. Taxonomy (GTDB): domain Archaea; phylum Halobacteriota; class Methanomicrobia; order Methanomicrobiales; family Methanospirillaceae; genus Methanoregula. The sequence goes on from JAKLGN010000014.1 coordinate 10,839, forward strand.
CACGATTTCTTCACGGATACCCCGATAAAGGAGGGGGATCCCGTCATTGATCCGGAATATTTGGATTTTGGAAATTTTTTAGAGAAGGGAAAACATCCGGCAGGACAAAAATCTGAGGGTATAGTGCCATTTTAACTACCAACTCTTTAAGGAATTTAAAAGAGAAAAATACAGCCAGAGTATTGTTCCAAATTTCAGATCAAAAAATGTTCCTGATAACGGACAAAAGACTGACGCTCCAGGGGCTTCGCCCCGCCGCTACGGCGCCCCGATTGCGATGACGTTGTATTACCAGAATCAGGTAACATGGTAATACAGAAGAATCGCAGGCGCCATGAGCCCCCAACGGGGGCAGGGCTGGCGCAAGGGGGGCATCCATCAGAGCAAGAAATTAGTCGCTGAAATGTAACGATTCCCCAATCTGATATATCTGATTTCCCGGATTATCCGGGGACTATAGAACCGGTCAGGTACTCTGAAAGCAGACAGGAATCAGACCATCGCACCGATGGTCTGCTGATCGGCCGCAACCCGGCGCAGTTTTTGTGCCGGCGACTCCGGGATCCGCACAATGACTGCCAGCCGCTCTTTACCATAAAGTACATTCCGTAGGGTATTGAGGGAGAGGGTAAAACTGCCGGCACCAAACAGGTCGATATTCAGGGCTTTGCCGGAGACCGAGACCTGCGCAAGACCGCTCGTTACCCCGAGGTAATATTCCCAGTTGCGGGTAAGTTCCTCGACCTGGATCAGGGTGCGGCCGGCTACAGCTTTTGCAAGGTCAGACCGGCGGATCGCGTACCTGGCCCCGCAGATATGGAGATCAAGAACTTCATGGGGGTGCCCGTCACTGTCGAGCGCCTGGCACCCGGTCCGCTGGAGATACCCTGCTTTTTCCATCATACACGACCACCTCCTGGTGTATACAGGCGTCAGCTCACGAGGTATATAACGGGTCAGCGTGTGCAGGGTGAAAGTGAAGGATACCCAGACGGAGTATCGGTAAGCAACCGGAAATCAAATCGTGGGACGAAGGTGGTCCATGCAGGTATTCAGAACCTGTTCCACAAAAAAGAGCGTCCCGTTTATCCCGGCAACAGGAGCGGGGGCAAGCCTTACCGCTCCTCTCAGGGGGGGTGTAATACCATAAAATGCCCGGCTGCCGCTTACGGATCGTTCGAAGGAAGAACCAAGGACAATATCCGGGTCATGAAGTTCTATCATTGTTTTTACCTGTCCAAGTCCGGTAACCAGAGAAGAAGGATAGCGGGACAGGCCGCCGGTGTTCCGCAGTCCGAGGAACCGGATATCGGCATCGAGATAGTGTTCAAGGGTCCGGGCAGCAAATTCCGCATACGATGCCCCCGCAAAAACAACGACCGACGGGGGGTCGAACCTCCGCAGGAACTTGTCGCAGACACGGGAGACCTCTTCTTCCTGCTGCGACAATTCCCTCATGACCGGGTCGATATCGGATCCTTCAACGACATCGCCGAGCCTCTCAAACGTGGCTTTCAGCCTGTCAAAACCAAGGGTCCCGCCGATATATTTCCCGACGCCACTCAAAAAATCCCCGTTCGTACCGATTGTACAGGAAGCGGCTGTGCGGGTCTTTGAAAAGGCATCACGGCAAAAGACCGTTGCAACCGGGACCGACGCCAGACCAAGCAGCCGCCGGATCTCCTGCAGGTTTCCTGAAAAAAAGGGATCGAGCAGGCAGATCCCGTCAATATTTACACCCTCTGCAGAACGATCGACCGCCGGTTCGAGGATCTTCAGCGCCCTGGCATACCCTGATTCTGCATCTCCGGAAAATCCCGGGCTGTCCACGAGAAGGACATCATGTTCAGCCAGCAGGGACGGGGTATCCTCGCCAAGGATTGCGGGGACGCATGTCGTGATCACCGCAATGCGATTGCCGGTGCCGTCAAGTTCCTCTATCACCTCCCGGAGCCGGTCCTCCGACCCGAAGATCACCTCGTTTTCGAGGATAAACGTTCCATGAAGAGGTGCGTGCAGGAGTGTTGTCGGATAATAATAACAGCCGCTGGAGCCGTGGATCACAACGCTCATTCCTTCGAACCCCGCAAGAGCTGCGGCAGCCCCGGTCATGGCACAGGGCCAGAGAGGATTGTCGCATTCAGGCATGGATCGCCCGCCTCCAGCGGTGGAGCATCCTCCGTATACCGGATGAACCAACCACGGGATGGATCGGCAACTGACAGGCATCTTTGTTCCCGCTCATCCGTATGCGCAGGGCATCAGCAGCTTCCCTTGCAGCCCGGGAACTCGCGGGATCCATGACCGGTCCGCAGAATATTCCCTGAGAATCGCCGATATCGGCAAAGTCTGCAAGGATCTCTGCCTGGAATTCCTGCTCGGTTCGGAGTGCCTTTCCCGGGTCGATCCCGCAGGCTGCTGCAACGGAACCAATGAACGCGAGGGTAGCCGAGAGACCGTCAGGGAAAGACGGGATATAGGGTGTCCCGAACCGTTGCCGGAGGTGCTCCCCGGCCGGTACCAGCGAAGGATCGCGGAGGATGTTGAGCCGGGCAGCGCCAAGAGCCGGAACATCGTCAGGAGAGATATTGCGCACGAACCGTATTCCCACCGGAATATGCAGGAGGGCGAGGAGACGCACAATCTCAGCATAATTCTCTTCCACCTCGTATTCAAGGTTTTTTTCCCCGATGATATTCACGCAGGGACCCGGCTGAGAGGGTTCTGAAAAAACGGTAAGCGCGATCAGGGCGTTATTGACCCCGTCCTGAAACGACCCCCCCAGGAAACCGGCAGTCGGCACCGGAATGACTGGTACCGGCCAGTCCCGGCCACAGACCGCATCCACATCGTCACCGATAGTCCCGGCAAGGCAGGTTGAGAGGACAAAGACCGTTGAGACATCCCGGTCGCAGACGGACCGGATCGTCCGGGCAAGGGCTTCCTCGCCACCAAAGATGATATCGCTTTCCAGAAGAGCGGATGAAACAAGGTCCGGGAGGGCTGCCTGCTCATTGTCGAGCATGGTGGCGTGGAAGAGGGAAAAGTTATGATGGGCGCACCCCTTGGGGCCGTGGATAATACTCACGGCGTCCCGTACATGGGTCGTTATCGAGAGCGCTCCGGTAAGAGTGCAACCCCCGGACCTAGATGTATGCATAGGCAAGGATTTCAAGTTCATCGATCTCGAGAGGGGTAGGGATCGTAAGGCTCGTGTTCTCCATGACCCGGGTTGCAAGCGAGCGGTAGCGGGCTGCCTGTTCAGAGGCAGGCTCGTGCTCAATCACCGTCTTCCGGTTCAGCTCAGCGAGCTGCACCACGCGATCGCGGGGGATAAATTCCACAAGCCTGCTGTTTACCCGTTCTGCAAACTCGCTCACCAGCTCTTCTTCCTTTGGCTGGCCTTTGGCATTGCAGATGACGCCGGCGAGCCGGCACTTGCTCTTTGCCCGGGATGCCAGCCGCTTGATGGCCTTACAGATATTGTTCGCTGCATAGAGCGACATCAGTTCACCCGAGGTGACAAGGTAGATTTCCTGAGCGTACCCTTCGCGCATGGGCATGGCAAACCCTCCGCACACAACATCTCCCAGCACATCGTAAACAATGACATCCCCTTTGAGCGCCCCGAACTTCTCAAGGATCTGGAAGGTGGCGATGATACCCCTCCCGGCGCATCCGACACCAGGTTCCGGTCCGCCGGCTTCGACACACCTCACGCCATTATATCCTCTGAATTCGACATCGGCGAGTGTTATTGCAGCATCGCCACGTTCCCGGACCAGATCCATGACGGTGGGTATGAACGTGCCGTGCATCAGCATGCGGGTGCTGTCCCGTTTGGGATCGCACCCGATCTGCAGGATATCAAGCCCCATACCGGATAATGCGGCAGAAAGGTTTGCCGAAGTCGTGGATTTCCCGATACCTCCCTTGCCATACAGGGCGATCTGCTTCATTGTGGTACTATGGGGCGGTCGTTTATATCAGATTTCCTGAAGTTAACAAAAGTCAGGCTTAGCTCAACATTGGTCTAGCTTGTTTTGCATACCGTTCCATTCCCTCTCCCAAAGCATAGTGCTCCCTTGCATCTGGCTTTCACAAAACAGGTAATTGAACGGAATAGACTCCTGCAGGGTGATCGCATCACGGGTATTCACCGGAGCCCCTTTGCGTTTATAAGTCCGCACCGGACACAGTAGAAAGTATTTCTCGGAGTATAGACCAAATCTTGTATTCGAGAGAATAAACAATGAAAAAATGGATTGTGATCTGTAGTTTACCCATCCTGGTTATCGGGATGGTTTTAATGAGCGGATGTACAAGCACAGAACCTCTGAGCACGGAATCGGTGGTGCCAACAACACCGCAAATCGTGAATGCGACGTTGTTCGTTTCTCCGGGCCAGACCGCCGCGGTAATGGCGACATCGGGTCCCGTACCCGCATTGACAACAAATCAGACACCATCAGTCCGGGATCCGATCCTTGGCCCCTGGCGTAACGGCATGTTTTTTTATGCGAACGGCACCGTCGAGGGTAACGGTACGAGCACGTGGAAATTAAACAAAAATGAGAATAATTCCTATTTCATCATATCCGATATGCCAACTGCAGGGGCAAATAACATCAGGGAAGTGAGTTCCACAGAATGGATATACAATCCTGCTTCGGATAAGATCTATATACGGGGTTCTTCGGTCTCCTTTTCCCGGGGGATACCAACCCAGAAACCTTCACTATCAGCTACCTTTACGACAATGCAGACACCAGCCCCAACGGTCACGACAGTCAGGACTACCGCAACTGCTGTTCCCTCAGGTACTGATCCGGGTACCGGCTCCCTTTTTATCCACACCGGGGGTGTGGGAAGTGATATTACCGTCTATATCGCTCCTGAAGACGGAACGTACCGTCCACCGATTGTTCTTGGGGCTCTGAACCCCGAGTATACCCAGGTGAAGATTCTGCCAGACGGGTGCTCGGAGCGTGTGAGCCTCCCGCCCGGCAGATATATTGCCTATTTACCGGATAAGAACGGCGATGAGACAGAGCAGCAGTCGTTTGTGATCAATGCCAATTACAATTCCGATATTTCGTTCACAGGACTCTCCTACCGCTCTTCCGGTGGCGGTGGATGCGGCGGATGATACCGCTGCTGATGACTTAAAGGGAGAACAGATGCGGGGGAAAAACCTCCCTTTTCCCCCCGCTCTTCTCCATAGATCTGCCCGGGGATACGGTTTTCCTACCCTACTTCTCTTCTCCCGCATATGGTTTTGTTGATTAAATAAGACCCGTATGAACCAGTCCGGGCTCAAATT
>JAKLGN010000140.1 GCA_022710665.1 Methanoregula sp.
TGAAAGAACGGAGAGTACCAGTGCGACAATGGTTGCCGGATCTGTCTGTCCTGCCAGCGCATAGACGATCGCACTGTAAATATAAATGAACGTCAGGAAAATGGAGATCCCAATCACTGCTGCAATGACCTTTTTTAAGTCAAACCGGATCAGGACCAGCAGGAGAGCGGTAAAACCGAGCATGATGGCGATGAAGATGACCGGGTTTGCCATTGATTCGGGATCTTCAAACGCGACAATACCTGAAGCCTGCACGGGAAGGGAGAGCAGGAGGGCGCCGATCTCCACGGCGAGGAGCAGCAGGGGCATGGCGAGGAAGGGGAGGTAATTTTTCGCGTCCAATCGAGCATCTCCGGCAGAGTAGTTAGCTTAATTAGTGTGCTCTCATCATCTAAAAACATGGATATACGCAAATACCTGGTTGATATCCTGCTCACCATCGTGATGATCGTCTCAATGCTCGTCCTTGTCAACCGGTTCTGGCAGGACCTTATCATTGCGGTTGCCGCCGGCCTGATGATCCTTTCGCTTGGAGGGCTCCTGCTGTCGCTCAATATCAAGATGCGGAATCTCGAGAGGAATGTTGTGATCCGCGAACGGATGCTCCGCAGCAACCTCGAGGAGATCTCGAACCGGATGCAGAATAAATACGATATGGCACTCTCGCATCTCGATGAGCTGGTGGCTGAGATATCCAGGCGGGCATACAGATAACATTCTTCGACAGGGGCACCAGAACACATGGGCGTAGCATTACGGGATATCATTGCCGATTACAAGACACCGGTGACCTGGGAAGCCCTGCCGGGCATTGCAGCCATTGATGCCAATAACGCGCTTTACCAGTTCCTGACCATTATCAGGCAGCCGGACGGGACACCGTTGATGGACCGGCAGGGGCGGGTCACGTCCCATCTCTCGGGCATCCTGTTCCGGATGGCCAGTTTCATGGAAAAAGGCATCAGACCGGTCTTTGTTTTTGACGGCCCGCCGGCTGCCCTCAAGCAGGCGACCATTGACCAGCGCAGGATGCTTCGCGCAACGGCAGGGGAGAAGTGGAAGGAGGCGCTGGAGCGGGGTGACGAGGAGGAGGCCTTCCGGCAGGCGCGGTCCTCGACCCGGGTTGATACATTCATCATCGAGACCTCAAAAGAGCTGCTGCGGCTGATGGGGATCCCGATCGTGCAGGCGCCCGGCGAGGGCGAGGCGCAGGCCTCGTACATGGCAGCGAAGGGGGATGCCCGGTACGTGGTCTCGCAGGACTATGATACCCTGCTCTTTGGCGCTCCCCTGCTGGTGAGGAACCTGACGATCTCCGGGAAGCGTAAGGTCCGGGGCCGGCAGATCACGGTGCTCCCGGAACGGATCGTGCTTGCCGATACCCTGGCCGGCCTGCACCTTACCCGCGAAGAGCTCATCGAGATCGGCATCCTCATCGGCACCGACTTCAACCCGGGCGTGGACGGGGTGGGAGCAAAGACGGGCCTGAAGATCGTGCAGAAGGGGGAGTTTTTGGCAAAACTGAAGGAGAAGACCCCTGATTTTGATCCGGCACCGGTCATGGATATGTTCCTCCACCCGCCGGTCACGGACCATTATGCCCTTGCCGCGGGACACCCGGACCCGGAAGGAATCCGGAAGATGCTCTGCGACGGTTATGACTTTTCACCGGAACGGGTGGACAAGGCGATGGAGGGGTTCACGGTCAAGGCGGGGCAGAAGACGCTTGAGAGCTGGTTCTGAGACCAGGGAAAAGTAATTTTCCCCGGGCCAATCTTTTCTTGATACCGGCCTGTTTTTCTACCACTCCCTTTCACCCACCTCCGCCATGAAGACCAAAGAACTTTTTGCACTGGAGAAATCCTTTGAATATTTCTTACGCTCTTGGGGGCATGCAAGCATTCCCCCGCCGCTGTGGCATCCCCGGGTTGCGATAGTGCCGTATTACCTGTACGCAATCAAGGAGATATTTCCAATTCAGGTAATGCCGAGGCATCGCAATGCGCCCCCGCCCCCGATGGGGGCAGGGCTGGCGCAAGGGGGGCAATCATCATTTGAAAAGAGGATTTCTACAGAGCGACAGAGCGAACTTTTTGCATTTCTGAAAGGTGCGATTCGCGTAAACCCATGGCGGAGCAGCAGTTTTTTCTCTTTTCTTAAAAATGACTGGCCGCCGGAATTATCAGATCGGAGAGAAGATGTAGCCCCTCTTGCGGGTTGGGCAGGCCCCATCTGCGAAAAAATTTTTACCGGGGGGTTACCCCCACCCTTTTTCAGAACAGCAACGATTCTTCTCTGCTCCTTACCCGAGCCGGACGGGGCTTGCCGGCGTTGTCTCCTTCTCGACAACGACCGCCGTGCCATACGCAAGCAGCTCGGTCATGACCCCGCCAATCTCCGAGGAGTCAAACTGCATGCTCACGACCGCATTGGCCCCGAGAGCCTGTGCATGTTCTTTCAGCCGGTCGAGCGCCTGCTCCCGTGACTGGTTGAGCAGTTCCGAGTACTCGTGGATCTCGCCGCCGACAATTGAACGGAGGCCGGCTGTGATGTTTCGCCCGAGACCGCGGCTTCTCACGATGAGGCCCCAGGTGACCCCGATCGTCCGGATGATCTTATAGCCGGGCAGGTATGGTGTGCTGACAATAATAATCTCATCTGTCATGATCTCTTCAATAGAGTGGCAGATGGCATATAAAAAAAGAAACGATTCGTTCACTCCCGGGAACGGGGGAACCGCGGGGAAGGTCCTTCAGCACTTCTCTTCGCAGGAAAAGGCCGTCAGACTGTCAGGGCCGGCCTGTATCTGGCACCTCTCGGCGCAGGCTTTGCATGCCGTAAACTTCGAACTGATGACCAGCGTACAGCTCCCTCCGCCCGTATCACAGCGGGCATATTTTCGGCACCGGTCACCGATCCGGTATTCCGTGGTGCAGACATCGGGACTGTTTAAGCCGCACGCGAGATCGGCCCCGTGACAGGTCGTGAACCCGCAGGTGGAAACGTCCAAGGTTTCAGGTATATCCGGAGTCGCCACGGGGGTAGGGACCGGGGCGGGCGTCACGTTCCCGCCGGACGTGAAGGTGCAGCCGGCCGCGACAAGAGCCGCGACGAGGAGAAGACTGCAAACGACGGCGATGATATCAGGATGGTTCATGCATGGTCACCTCATTTGTGATATTCGCCGCGGCCGCTATTTATGGATTTATCTGATCGCGAAAAAATCCGCAACAACCCTTCCCTCCCCTGCCGGATGACATGCCGTACCCGGCGGGAAGAGATTGTGCCTCACGGGGATAGTATTCCCGGCCGGGACATGGTTTACCTCAAACGAAAAAACAGGGTCGGGTCCCGGTTATCGCGGGACCAAAAGGAAAAGGGACATGTATAAACACCGGCAAGCTCCATTTTTTATGCTGATGGTATCCCCCGGTGCCGTGCAGACAATCGAGATCTGCCTCTCCCGGCCGATACCCGTGCATTCCGGTGAACTCCATGCA
>JAKLGN010000141.1 GCA_022710665.1 Methanoregula sp.
CCGGCTGGTGCGGGCTGTCCACCATCCGGACCGGCAGGAGTGCTGGTTCTGGTGACAGGCCTGGTGGTTTGAACCTGGGTCCGGCAGGGTATACGTGGTCCCGGCACCCGGTATGAGATACAAATGAGGGGGGGTGCCTCCTCAGGAATGCCCTTGCTGTCATCGTCCGGAGCTCCCAGGGCCCGGTGCGGCTCTGGACCCGGGGAACGGATATCAGGGAAAAAAAACATGGATACATCATCATACGAATCCTGTGGGGTATCCCGGCCAAAGAATCTTTTATGGTTTCAACGGTCAAGGTATCTTCCGGTTGGCATGAACATGAAAACAATACCGAAAAAAGCATTGCTTGCCCTGCTTCTTCTCGCCCTTGTAACCTGCATGCCGGTGTCAGCATATCCGGCCGAGGCAGCGAACCTGTATTCAAGCGGCCGTACCCTTACCGATAACGGGGATTATGCCGGGGCGATCTCAGTGTACAACCAGGCAATAGCGCTTGAACCGGGATACTTTGAAGCATGGAATGGTCTTGCGGATGCGCTTAACCGGAACGGAACGTTCAATGATGCGCTTGCAGCATCCAACCGATCGCTTGAGATAAATCCCGGCTATGTACAAGGCTGGATAAACCGCGGGCAGATACTCTACAATATCGGGTACTATTATGAGGATGTTGCCGGGGACCGTGTGAAAGCAGACACCCTGTACGCCGAGCAGCTGGGTGCATTTGAAAAGGCGGTGTCCCTGGATACCAACAATGCAGAGGCATGGTTCAATAAGGGGTATGCGCTTGCCGGCATGAAACGGTACGATGAGGCGATTGTGGCGTTTGACCGCGTCAGGGTCATCGATCAATCCTACCCGAACCTTGCAAAAAACCGGGAGATTGCTGTTCTGCTCAAAGACAAAACCATGCCAGCGATAACCGGAACCATGGCTACGGTATCATCCCCCCCCTTAGTTTCTGCAACCTCCTCAGCTCCGCCAACAGCCACCCCCTCCCAGTCATCACCCATCCCCGTTGAAACAGCGTTTTTGGCGCTCATGGGTTGCGTATTCCTGATCTTACAGAGAAAATAACATCCCTTTTTTCTGCAGTTCTGCGGTTGCAGGGAAAAAAGGCTCTGAAGAACTCCTTTGAATATTTCTAACGCCCTTGGGGGCAAGCAAGCATGCCCCCGCCGCTGTGGCATCCCCCGGTTGCGATTGTGTCGTATTACCTGTACGCAGTCATTGACATATTTACCATTTAGGTAATGCCGAGGCATCGCAATGCGCGATTGAGCCCCCGATGGGGGCAGGGATGGCGCAAGGGGGGCAATCATCATCTGAAAAGAGGATTTCTCCAGAGCCTTTAAAAAAGGCCTTTGTCCGGTCTTTCTTGGTTTATTGCACCGTGCCATTTATCCTCTGCCCGGCAAAGGCCGTGCAGAGGAGCCGGGCCGGCACACCTCTGGCCGGATATGCTGTCGCGCAGGTGATCGGGAAATAAATTGGTTGTTTACCCGGTTGCTATGAGCCGTGAGATATAATAGCGTGCCCAGATGAACGCAACGGTACCCCCGAGAATATCCCCGGCAACAATTCCCCACCAGACGCCATGTTCGCCAAACCCGAGCACTATCCCGAACAGATAGGCAAAGACCGCAATAAACACAAGGTTCCTGAAGACCGTCATGATGAGCGAACTCACACCCCTGCCCGTTGCCTGGAAGATCGATCCCGACATGACGCCCGGCGGAATGAACGGGTAGAAGAGACACATAATGGCAAGGAAGGCCGCGATGTCCGGCGCGAGGTGGGCACTGTCCGCAGAATACGTGAAGATGACGGCGATCTGCCGGGCAAAGATGTAGGTAAGGGCACTGACAACAAGAGCAATGGCAATACCGAAGGTGACCGAGAAGGTATGGGTGGTCCGGATCTTTTCGAATTTCCGTGCGCCGAAGGCAGCTCCGGCAACGGAGATGACTGCTGTACTGATCGCGACCATGGGAATGATGGCAAAGAAGACGACCCTCCAGCCGGCTGTATAAACGGCGACCGCATCAGTTCCTGCCGTTGCCACGAGCAGGCCATTGATGAAGATCGCGAGTATTGACATGAGGAAAAACTCGACACTGGCCGGCAGACCGACACCGAGGATGTCCCGCACGGTCTTTTTGTCATACGAGAACTCCCGCCACGCGATCGTGACATACGTGTCCCGTCTGACAAAGAACCAGAAGAGGAGGACGGATGAGGTCATCAGGAGAGAGACGATCATCCCCCATGCTGCTCCGGCTATCCCCATCCCGGCACCGTAAATAAGGACCGGGTCAAGGATGATATTCAGGATTGAGGACGCACCCATAACGTACATTGCCCGTTTTGCATCTCCCTCCGCCCTGAGGATTGCGTAGGCGATGTTCGTGAAGAGGAGGAGGACCATCCCCAGAAAGACGATCTGCCCGTACTGCGTTGCAAGGCCGGCGGTCTCCCCGGCCCCGAAGAGGGTCACGATCGGGCCCGTGAGAAGCATCAGGGGAACCGTGAAGACCGCTGACAGGATAACAACAAACAGGAGGCCGTGGACTGCTGCGTTGTCAGCTCCCGCTTTATCGTTTGCACCGATGCGGCGGGAGATGAGGGATGCAACGCCGGCACCGAGGCCGTTGCTCAGGCCCATGAGGATCATGAAGAGCGGAGTGACGAACCCCACCGCGGCAAGGGCATCGGAGCCCAGGCCGGCCACCCAGATGGCATTGACGATATTGTAGGTGGACATCAGAAGCATCGCCGCGATCATGGGGCCGGACAGTTTGATGATCGCCTTCTTCGGGTCGCCCATCAAAAGCGAGACCCCTTCAGAAGTATGGTTCCCGGGCCGCGGGGAAGGTGATGTGTTTTGAGAATTATTCATCTGCACCAATAAAGGTGGAGCGCCGGAAGGTTAAAGGTTGTCAATGCACGAATAAACCCAGCCCATTACCCTCTTCTGATTTCGTCGGGAGATGTTCCCTGCTGCAGCCGTGACGGATGGTATACGGATTCAACGGAACGGGAGAAAAAAGGAAGATTCTGGGTATTTCAGATTACGGTCAGTGTTACGGTGCCGGAGCTGATCTTCTGGTAGTTGCCGGTAGTGTCTGCAAAGGTGATTGCTGCCGCACCGAGAGTAAACGTACCTGTTCTGTCAGCAGTCACATCATAACTGACCGTATACGATCCCCCGCTCGGGATGGGCTGCTCCACTTTGCCTTTTATGGGCCCTCCGCTCAGGCCATACGGGAGTGCAGCATCAGAAATCGCTACATCCGTGATACTCCCCGGCAGGTCATTTTTGATCGTGAGGGTCACGACAGATTTCTTGCCAACGATGATCCTTATTGGTGCTGCTTCCTTTGTTATCTGAACAACATCAACGCCTTTCCCCTCGAGCTTGATCGGACTGATGACAATGGTCGCTGCCTTGTAAAACTCGATATCCTCCGGTCTCGTATACTG
>JAKLGN010000142.1 GCA_022710665.1 Methanoregula sp.
AGGGTGTCGTGGCAAAGGATGCGGCAGGTAATCCTCTCCCCGATATCACGATAAAAGCCCTGCCCGCAGGCAGTTTACCGGTCCCCGCCGGTTCCTCATACTCGTTTGCCGGTATGGCCTACGGGATCGGGCCGGATGGTGCAACATTCTCGCCCCCGATCTCCCTCTCGTTTACAGTACCCCAGGCGCAGTGGGGACAGGACTATACGGTTAAGTGGTTTGACGGGAAGTCCGGTACCTGGCAGGACCTTCCCACAACCTTCACCGCAACAACAGGGACCGTGACGGCAGATATACCCCACCTCTGTGTTGTTGCCCTCTTCAGGGAGCCCCGCGCTGTTCCGTCACCAACACCCGCAGGGACACCGCTACCGCTTCCTTCTGCTGCCCTGATCAGGGATCAGCCTCCGTCATCGGCCGTGAGCATCTTCACGGGGATGCTGGCCTGGGCTGCCACCCTTCTGATGCATAACGTGGTACCTCTGGTGGGAGTTATCTTCCTCGGGATTGCCGGTTATCTGGTACTGCAGGGAAGGTTCCCGGGCTCCGGGCAGTGATTTTTTTGGGTAATGTGCTGTTTTGGCCCCTGAATCCCGGAGGGATTTCCGAGGCAAAGCGAAGAAAAAACTGCCTGCCCGGAATGGAAGGCGAAAAAGTGCACCTGCGGATGGTTGAAAAACCGGGCCCGCTCCAGGGCTATGCCCCACTGCTATCGAGCCCGGGTTGCGATTGTGTAGTAGAACCTTAACCGTGATTCTGGGTACTACTGAAGGATCGCATGCGCCATGAACCCCATGGGGAACATGGCTGGCGCAAGGGGGAACCTGAGCTGGAAATTGGGGGCTGGATTGGCACGTTACCCTTTTTTCTGCTCTGGAGAAACCGTTTTATGAGAAATTCTCTTGATGAGTGATGGGGCCACGGGTGCTCGCCGCCTCGTCGGGGCTCGCCCCGTGGAGCATGGCCGGGTAAGGGGGGGCAAGGGGGCTTGCCCCCTTGGACTGCCTCCCCCTCTGGGGGAGAGAGGGGGTCACTCTCATAATTACCACAGAGGGTTATTGAAACCATAAGACGAGGAATTCTACAGAGTTTTTTTTCAGATTTACGGGTATACTTGTCCGGTGCCTGAGTTAGCAGGTATCTGGCCGGATGCCCTTTTTACCAAAGCATTCATCCCGTACACACGGATTTCCGAGTATTACCCTGCGGGCAGGGCACCCGGACCGCAGCCGGGCATACGGGGTTATCGTTGCCGGCCAGGTAATCCCCCCAATTTCCGATGGGCGGGTATCAACAGTGTCCCTGTCCCGGGCATTTCACCGGCGCTGTAATACGGAACCCGCACGGTTCAGGAACCCCTGAGGAGCAGCCAGTTGTCCTTTCCCGCCCGCAAAAACTTCACCAGCACGTACCTGCCGTCAATGCGCCGGCCATGGAGCACCACCTCGACCTTCTCATCGTCCCAGTGCTTTGTCTCGTACGTGCCGCTGTCCCATATGGAGACCGTGCCTGCCCCGTACTCGCCCTTTGCAATCTCCCCTTCGAACGTTCCGTACTCGAGCGGATGGTCTTCCACGGCAACGGCCAGGTGCTTCTCGCCCGCTGTCCGGGGCATTCCCTTGGGTACAGCCCAGCTCTTCAGCACTCCGTCCCGTTCCAGCCGCAGGTCATAGTGCAGCGTGCGGGCATGGTGCTCCTGGATGACAAAACTGTTCCCGCTCATATCCATCTCCCCCTCCGGTTCGCTGGTAACAGAAAAATTCCGTTTCTCATGATAGGTCCTCAACGATGGTTTTGCTTCCCGCGCATGAAATCCCACACCAGAAACAAATAACTTCCAATTATTTTTCCAGGATACCGGACAATCAGACAGGAGTAATCGATACCCCTGTTACGAGGCTGCCGTCCGGTACTGGCAGCCGGTTTCAAAGGGGGCACCCCCCTGTTGAGGATATGGCACGGGCGGGTTTTCATGTCACCAGCTTGTAGCGGAGCAGCGCGGCCAGGCCGCCCAGGGCAACGAGGCGTTCTCCCGGCTCGAATTGCGAGGACAGGACGATGATCGTGGCACGCATGGCCTCTGCATCCTCAATGAGGTGCATGACCGGTGCGTCCCGGAGAAGGGTGTCAGAAACCAGGACCTGCTCTACCGCCCCGTACCCGATGGCTTCCCGCACTTCCCGGATGCCATACGCAACTGCCCCCTCCTGGGCAATACGCACCAGCACCTCGTCCATCACCTTCACTTCCCGCGAGAGCTGGAGATCGTCCATCAGTTTTTCAAGCGCTCCCCGGCCAACAACTTCCTGGACAGCGCCGCGGCCGATCCTGCGGGTCTCGACAACAACGGCACGGCCGGCGGCTGCACATGCCCGGCTCTTTGCATATTTTATAAAATCGTCCTTGATAAACCCGGGACCGGCAATGATGAGCGGGCCGGAAATATCCTGGACATGGGATACCAGCTGGTCAAAAAATGCCGTGCGGGATCCGGTTTCCGCTCCCTTGCCGCTCCCGCTCGTGATCGTGATGACGCTCTCGGGGCCATACTGCCGGAGCCGGAAGAGTTCGGCCTCCCCTTCCTCGATGGTCAGGATGTGGATCACCCCGTACACGGAAGCTTTTACGGCCCGCTCCACCCGCTCGAGGTCTACCGGGCGCCAGTGCCGGATCACGGAAATTTCAAACCCGGTCTCCACATTGATGGTATGATGCGCCCCGGCATCAACGCCATGTTCGATGATCCCGGTGAGCCGCAGGCGGACGCCATGCTCGGAAAACTCAACCCGTTCGACCCTGACACCGAGCCGGACCGGTCGCTTCTCCACTTTCTCCGGCCGGATCTTGTCTGTTGCAGCGTCAACGCTCCGGAAGGTGGTGGCAAACACCAGGTCGCCGGGACCGATGAGATGCCGGAGGTGCCAGAGGTCGTCGATGCTCTCGGGGAACAACCGGATCTCACCATAGCCGCCTTTCAGCTCCCCGTACTCAGCCTTCATGATGACCCGCCATGTCTGAGCCGCCGGGCGGGACGAAAGCCGCCACCTGCTCGGTGTTCAGGACAGCCTTGAGCGCTTTCTCCTCCTCATCCGTCACGTTCTTCTTCAGGATGCGCAGCACCTTTTTTGCAACATCGTTGGGCTCGTACTGGCCGGGCCTGAGTTCGACAAAGGTTTTTGTTTTTCCCCGGATAACCGAAGGAGGGCCCCCGATGACAGCCACATGGGGTTCGAGCATCAGGCCAATTGCGACCGCAAGCGGTACATCCCGGTACCAGGTGCGCTCCCCCCGCACGATAAACGAGCCCCGGGAAACGAACTCGCCGGATTCCGGCGTCTTGCTCACCTGATGCGGGAGGGCGCTGTACACATCGGCCGAGAAGTGCCCGCTCCTCCAGGCCCCGGAGTAGGACGCGGCAAACTGCGCCACTTCATCCATCTTCCCTGTCTTCCCTTTGACGATAACCACA
>JAKLGN010000143.1 GCA_022710665.1 Methanoregula sp.
CCAGGAAATGACGGAAAAACACAATCCTTGCATGGTTTAAGAGCAGAGGTGTGAATACATGGAGGATCTCACGGTTGGCCTGGTAGAAACCATCCACAATAGGATCATCGCGATAGAAACGGGCGATTGTCGTGTCTTGTCCGAAGCAAATCTTCTCCAGATGGTCTTCCAGGCTAACCTCATACCCGAGTGCGTGGCGCGGGCGGCATTCATAATCTATTTTCTCTCTGCATACCCGGCATTCCGTGAGAGAAATCAAAGAACCGCACTTGAGCTGGCGGTACAGTGCCTGGAGGAAGGAGGATATGGAATCGATCCCGTGGACCTGGTGCATCTCGAACGACTTTCTGAAGGTATCATCGCCTTCACAACCGACCTTTCTGACATCGAGTCATGGCTGGCGGATCATACCCGGAGGATGAAGTGATCCTCGTTCGTTATTGCAGGAGATATTCACCCTCGATCCGGACAACCGCATTACCCCCGAAGAAGACGGTGCGCTGTTTTTCCGAAGAGTCGCTGATCAGCCGGATGATATTCGGGTGATCGCGGTTCCTGCCCTGTTCGATAGCGAGCAACTTCCCGTCCCATCTTTGGGCAGCAAGAAGATAGTACCCGAATGCTGCGTTCCCGGACCCTGTTGCCGGGTCCTCAAGGTAACCAAAGACCGGTGCAAACACGCGGGTACGGTACGAGGCGACTGATGTCGATGTTTCTGGAGTGTGAATGAGGATAATCTCTATACCGTGACTGGTGCAGAATTCCCTGAGGTGTTGAGGATCGGGACGGGTTGACAGCACCGCGGCAAGCGAGCGTAACGGAACGAGAAGAGTTACCAGGCCGGCGTTGATAACCGAAATTCCTGCGGGATCGCTGATTTCCGCGGGTGGAATCCTTAAAGCAGCTGCAATGGTATCCGTATCCAGGTTCGTCTTCAGGCTCACTGCTGGCGGAGCACTGATAAAGACCGAATCCGTTTTCGCGATCTCGTTCCGGACCAGAGTCTCACGGCCTCCGATTCTGATGCGGATGACCGGATCCCGCAAAAGGGTGAGATTATTTTTGATGAGATCATACATCGCAGCTATGGTACCATGACCACAGAATGCTACTTCGCATTCCGAGGAGAAGAATCGGAGTGTAGTAATATTCTCCTCGCAATATACGTAGACCACCTCGCTGACGCACCCGGCCATCCCGCGGGCGATCTGCTGCATCTGGCCAGGGGAAAGGGCCTCGGGGGTGTCAAGGTATATGCACCCGGCGGGATTCCCACCTGACCTCTGGTACGAGAACACATCGATTTTTTTGAACCGAAGCCGCTGCATAGTATCCTACCTCGGCCGCTTCCAATTTTTCCGGCCATTGTTCATTCCGGGGAATGCGGCGCTATTGGTAATTATCCGGTGTTAAGGGTAATCAACCTTGATAAGTGCATTTGGGGCTGGTGAAAAAGATTGAGACGATATACGGGTATCCGGGCAGGTTGGAAAAATCTCTATCAGAATATATCAACGCATTCTCCGTTTGGGGTAATCCTGAAGGTTGACCCGCAACCTCCCTGGTGTTCGTGACAGGAATAGAATATTCCATCATCACCAAGATCATCATCAGAAACCAGATGCTCTTTTTTTCCGCAGCAAGGACAAGCAGGAGTCAATGTATCCCCTTCTTTCTTTCACTCTGTAGGATATTTTACGACGGAATTCTATATAGCATAAGTGGTCAGGGCAAGCTGCAAACCTGTTTGAAATATACCGGCAGGCAACCAGGGTGTTTTGTTTTTTTGGCCCTGGAGAAAACTCTTTTTCTCCCAAGGATCGACCCCCTTTTGCCATTCCTGCCCCAGAGGGGGCTCATGGCGCCGTGCGACAGGGTTATCCTTTTTATTACAGGGAATCGTTAAAAAACTTTCTTGGGTGATTATCTCAATGCAGGGGCTGCAAAAGCGGCGGGGGCTCAGGAGTGCGCGGAAAAACCCAAAAGGGCGTCTATCAATGATTTCTCCAGAGCATCATTTTCAGATCGATCGGCGATTTTTTTATAAAAACCGACCGTCTATCTTTCCGGTAAAAATCGGATATTGAATTTTTTTTTAATCGATCAGCGATATTTTCGTAAAATTCGGGTATTGATATCAACCATAATGCTCTTTTGAATGCTGAGGGTCTGCAGACCTGAATCAGAAAAAGGACGCATATCCTTCGATCTGTGCCACAAGAGGGGGAGGCTGAGGCCGTACACCATCAATTATACCTGGTCCCGTTCACCCGGTGTTCCGCTGCCGGAACTGCAATAAAGGGAAATCCCCCGTTTCCGTCGTGAAGTTCCCATATTCCAAAACTCCTCTCCGTCGGAGAGATCCCGGCGGTGGACATTTTGAGGCTTTTTGGGAGGTCTCAGGCTTGTCCACCGCCACGGGAACCCGACTGGTGGACAATGGGTCAGGACGGAGAAATGAGAAAGGGAAAATCTGGGGGAGGCGGTCATTTTCGAAACGAAATTCTCCGTTCAAAAATGAAGTTTCTGAGAGTCCCGGCATTACCAGATCCAGAATAAAGAAAGCACCTTTGAGATCATTCTCGCTAACCTTGACAGGTTAATTCTGTTTGTCTGGACTGAGGGTTTCTGCAGAGCAGTTTTTTTTTTAATATGCCCAAGAGCAATGAAAACCTTCGCAAAGTTATGCGCAGATTGCGTTTTAAGAGAAATCCCTGAGCGTACATTGCCGCATCCGGATCGTATTTTGGAGCAGGGGCCCTTCTTCGATAAACCTGCTCACCGGGAGAGTAAATTTGCGGGAAATATGAGCTAACGCAGCCCTGATATCTTCAAATTCCAGGGAAGGCTGGTTCATGGCATTCCTGACGTTCTCCCTGACATTGAAGACTCCCATCGGAATATAGCCATGGAGGGCTTCCCGTAGAATAATTGCCCCGGCCTGTTTCTGTTCGCGTGCAAGCGCCTCAAGCACGGCCATCTTACAGGAATAATAACATCCCCCGAGGTGAGAATACACCGTCTTCTTCTTTCTGCCTTCATGGTCAGAAAAAACGAGTTCTTCATTCCCAAGGACATGCAGGAAAGCTTCTGACCATTCATACTGCCAGTCTGTCGGCATCAGGATGACGGCATAATTGTTATGCAGACTGGAAAATTCATGCACGCGCCAGGTATCGATGACCTGGCATTTCCTTACTTCTGAAAGAAGGTGGTCACCGATTGTGGTATCGCAGGCGGTAATTGCCCAGCGGGTCGGTACAAGGCGACGGTTCCTGCCACAACCCATCGTCCCGGCAGAGAACGCTTTCTGAATATTCGAGAATAAGATGCCTTTTCTGTGCAGGTCGATAACGGCATCGGCTGACTTCATATCGGTATCATAAAAAACCTTCTCAAGATCCCGGTCCCACCGTCCGCTCTCGATCTCGAACCTGTCGAGTGGAGCACTTGGACCGAAAGGGGTG
>JAKLGN010000144.1 GCA_022710665.1 Methanoregula sp.
ACAGCGTGTGTGGATGGGCTAAAAGAAGTTTACTGTAGATTCGAACACAATGTTCGAAAGCCTCAGCCGTGATTTGAACACGGGACCTGCTGATTACAAGTCAGCCGCTCTGCCAACTAAGCCACTGAGGCGCCATATGATTTTGTTCGTGGATCGTAAAAAAGATGGTGCCCTCTTCCAGTGTATGTACAAAAAACAATGCAGAATCATTGCTTTCATTCAATTGCCCCGTCCTTTTCTGTTTCTTTTTCGGCTTACCCAAACAGATTAAACGTTCAGGAACGGACGTACTAGTACACATGGCACAACTGACCGTTGACATAGGGGGAAGTCCAGGGATCAATTGTCGCGGTTTCTGTGAATACTGCTATTTTAAAAAAGTACAGGGAGTCCAGCCGCTGGGGTGCCGGTACTGCCTGCCATTCAAAAAAGGGTGTGACTATTGCATCCGCGGAATCCGTGAGGAATATGCCGGGTTCAAGGATCTGAAAACCATAGCCGACGAGACACTCGCAAATCTCCAGACCCGGCAGGGGGATATTGAACGGATAACCATCAGTGGTGGTGGCGATCCCAGCTGTTATCCCCGCTTCCAGGAGCTTATCGAGCTCCTGGGGAGCATGGAAGTCCCGCTCCACATCGGCTACACGAGCGGCAAGGGATGGGATGATCCGGCGATCGCCGATATTCTCATTGAGAACGGACTCACGGAGATTTCCTTCACGGTCTTTGCAGCAGATCCGGCTCTTCGGAAACGCTATATGCACGATCCTACACCGGAAGTTTCGCTGGAGATCCTGAAACGGCTGTGCAGGAAAACGGATGTCTATGCTGCAGTGGTTGTCCTTCCAGGGATCAATGACGGGGAGGTGCTTGAACGGACATGCGGGTGGCTCGATCGCAGCGGGGCAAAGGGGCTCATCCTGATGCGGTATGCCAATACCATGGACCAGGGCCTGGTTCTCGGGAACGGCCCGCTGATAAAAGACCAGCCGGTCCAGACTGTTGACTCGTTCCGCGATCTCGTATCATCCCTGCACGGCAGATTCCGGATGAAGATATCCGGCACCCCGCTCTGGGATCCGGAGATAGGGTCGCCGTTTGCAATCCTTCAGGAACCGACCCTTCTTGCGAAGCTTCCCCGGGTGCAGCGGAAGGCTACGGTCGTGAGTGGCAGCATTGCAGCCCCCTTTATCGAAAAAGTGCTTTCCTCGTGTGGATCTGCCATCCCGGTTGTACCCGTGAAAAAAGAGATCGCATGCCTGATCACTGCTGACGATCTGCGCGAGCTGGATCCCGCCGTGCTGGAGCACGTTGTGATCCTTCCCGGCCGGGCGTTTGTTCATGATCCTGAAGCTGAGGCGCTCCTCTGCCGTGATGGGGTACGCCGGTCTGTCATCCGGGGCCCGGAGATGCTCACGGCTGATGCAGAGACGAGTATGGGGATGACCCGGAACGATGTACTTGCCATGGAGATGGACGGATTCATGGACCTGATCCAGAGCATCAACCGTTACGGAACATGATTCGCAGCTCACGCCCGCTGCGCGCAATACCCCCAAACAGCGTTTTCCGGTCCTTAAAAAAAATGAGCCGGTTAAACCCTTTTTTTGCGTGATAGTATTCTTCCCGCCTATGAACGGGAGCCATCCGATGACTTGGGTAAGGTTGCGGTACTACGTTGGTGTATCGCATACAGAGAAGATGCCACCGTGGGGCGGGCTTTAGTCCCGGCAGAGCCTCCGGCATTTTCTCGAATTGTTGCACACAAAAAAGGGATTAAATGATGGATGCGGTGATACCAATCACACCGGACTGGATAATAACGGCAACGGCAATGATAACCCCGGCCATTTCGAGGGCAACAGCAATATTGCCTTTCCTGAGTTCCTCGAACTCTTCGACGCCCTTGGTCAGCCGGTCAAGAATGTTGAGTGCAAGATAGATTGCTGCGACTGCAAGGACAATCCCGAGCAGGAGCTGGACGACTGCAACAACGATGGCCAGAATCCCGTCAGTGGAGAAGATACCTAGGCTCAGTGCCTTGTTGATACCTACGGACAGGCCGGACACACCTGACTGGACTACGAGCGCGATGGCAACGAATACTGATGCAACGATGATGCCGACTGCGACATTCCCTTTAGCAAGTTCTTTCTCCTCATCGATATCCTTGGTAATCTTTCCCAGTACTGCAAAACCGATATACAATGCCACAACGGCAAAGACAATGGCAATAAGCAGCTGGACGAGTCCAACCAATGCATTTGCTAACAACATAATTTCACCTGAATTTACAGTATCCGGTTAGACGAAAATCTACATAAATATACCGTTCATAAGATGAATCGGAGGCTGGATTCAGCCGCTCTTAACAAACCCGTGATATATCGCGGCGTTCGTGTAAAAAATCGGCTGCAGAATGGAGGGAAAAAAAATCGTATGCTGCGAGAGGGTTACGATCCCCCGATCTCCAGATCTCCCGAAGCAAAAACGCGCGAATGCACGTCAGAACCCTATGAGTCTGGCGCCCTAACCAGCTAGGCCACCGCAGCACAAATGTGCGTAACAAAAACACCGTAAAAACCTCTTAACCAAATATCATCTTTGATATTTGTTTATGAGGTTATCACGATGATTCCATCAAATATGGTGACCGATTGCTAATAATCTCTTCGGGCAACGGTAAAAGAACCTCGTCTTTCTCCTTATCTTTCCGACGTGTGAAGGTACCGGATGTGAGTAGGCCCGCGCCACTGCCAGCCCCGGCACTATCTAACCGTACTCCATACGTATTTTCATCAGACCCGTGAATCATTAACGGAAAGGCATGGCAGGGTTGTGCCCTCAATTTGGGATGAATGATAACACAGGTCAGGCAGCTAGCAGATATTAGGCCCGGTCAGGACATTTTGTTGTAATTCTGTGATGTTTTTAAAAAAAATCCCGGCTGACCGTTTTAATACCTTGGGCACGTTTTTCCCCTTTATGATTCGGAAAACCGAAAAAAAAAGTACTTCCGTTTGGCACGTTAAAAAAAAACCGGTTTGCCAATCAACGTCATCTCAAAACCGTAATAGTTGTATTTTTGATTCTTGTCAAGGTATCATGATTTGTTATGATTGCTTCGAAATCCCGCGTCTGATTCGGGAGGAATCTGATACCCCCAACGGAATAGACAATTTCATGATATTCTGTTTCTGAGGGATCGCTCAGGTTAAAATGCATCTGAAAATTCGTTATTGTTTCCTGCCCGGTATTCCGAACCCACCCTGCCAGAACCCTGATTCCCGGTTCGTCCTGCCGGAAATGACTTTCGATCAGTTCTATGTCGGTTGTCGGGGTCCAGGGGCTCGTATACCCTTCCGTAATGTCCGTTCCACCACGAGAATGATCGGATAAATTAGATTCTCGAAGATTACTGGCGGCAGGTGCTGCAGCCATATTCTGGGGGGGATAGAGTAC
>JAKLGN010000145.1 GCA_022710665.1 Methanoregula sp.
GATGACCGAGTCAGCCCGGGCGAAGTAAATATATTCGAAAACGCAGTGGGCACACTTGCCGGCTACAGCGACCTGCATGCACCTGACACCCTCCGCATCGATCCTGATCAGTTCACCGGGCTTTACGTCCCGGAGGAACTTCGCGCTCAGGGCATCCATCGCAACGCTCTCGGAGGCAAGCATGTAGCCATGCTCACTCTTTCCGATACCGAGGGGCTTGATCCCGAGCGGATCACGGAAGCCGTACATTACCCCGTCAATCATAATGATGGTAGCGTAGGATCCGACCAGCTTGTGCATGCAGATGCTGACCGCGTCCTCCACCGAACCCGAGTTGCTGAGGGCATTGATCAGGATCTTTGCGATGATCTCGGTATCGGTGGTTGTAGTAAAGATCTGGCCGGCACGCTCGTAGGCTGCCCGGAGCTCGCAGGTGTTGACCAGGTTCCCGTTGTGGGCGATCGATATGAGATGATCCTGGAACTGGAAGTTCAATGGCTGGATATTCTCGGGAAGGTTTGAACCGGTGGTCGGGTAACGGACATGGCCGATACCGGCCGTACCTTTCAGATCCGATAAAAGAGAAAGAGAGAAAACATCGGCAACCAGCCCGCTCCCCTTGAACTTATGGAGATGGCTGCCGTCAAACGTTGAGATCCCTGCGCTCTCCTGACCACGGTGCTGGAGCGCGTACAGGGCATAATAGAGCTGTATTGAAACACCGCCAGCATCCACGATGCCAACGATACCGCACATGGTACAACCCTAATGCGTCGGGATTTTTGGTCGCTTGGTGTTCCACTTGTTGCTGACGAGCTTGGTGCTCCTGCCAAAACCGCAGGCAGAGCAGACTTTCTTCTGGGCATGGAACGAGATCTTCCCGCAGCGCCGGCAGGCGATATGGGTGAACTTGTTCATCTTTCCCATGGATGGAGTGCCTTTTGACATCTTGTTTCACCTTATTGTTCGAGTGATGGAGAGATATAAATCACATTATCCCCGCGGACGATGAGCGTACCGACCTTCTGGACCTGCCCGTTCTCGGTCTCTTCAGCCTTGTCGAGTACAAGGTTCATATGTACATCATATCCCTGGAGAACGCCCCGGATTTCTCTCCCGCCTTTGAGGGAAACAATCACGGGCTGACGGTTCAGCACCAGATCCAAAATATCCAACGGTCGTTTGGTCATGCAAATACCCTGTTACCATCGCTCTGGAGTAATATATGTGGGTGAGTGGATCACTTAAACATACCGTAGATCTGCATCCTTCAATAAGGTTTCCTGTCCTGAAAACAGGCAGCCTCGTTTATGAGTTTTCCCGCACAGAACCGCGTTGCCATGGAACGGCAAGGGAAATGGTTTTCAGGAGCGCGGAGAGAATGTCTGAGAGAGCGATGAAAAAGATAATTGCAAAAAAACGCCATTCCATCCGGAAGAGCCAGGGTGTGGAACTGCTCTCGCGGCTGGCAGAACAGATCGGCCCTTCAGAAAAACTGTTCCACGCGGACATGATCGAGGTGCTTGAAACCAATGCTGATGTCTCCCTCTTCCTCATCAACAAGAAACCATTCCTGATGGATGCCGGCGCCTGGGTCTTTCCTACCCTGCGGGGGGCGGTGCAGATACCGTTCCCGGAGCGCAGGGTTGCCGTGGATGCCGGGGCTATTCCGTACGTTGTCAATGGTGCGGATATCATGCGACCGGGAATTGTGTCCGTGACCGACGACGTAAAAGCGAATGCCCCGGTCCAGATCGTGGACGAGCGGCACGGCAAACCGCTCGCCATCGGTATCGCCCTCTTCGATGCGCCTGCAATGCGTGCCAGTACGACCGGAAAAATGGTGAAAAAGTTCCATCACGTCGGTGACGAGATCTGGAACCTGGAAATCTGATCGATCCGGGATTCCTTCCCAATGCGAAAAAACAGCAGGAAAGCCCCTTTTTTTCGGATAAATCCCTGCCGGGGAGCCTCAAAATAGATACTATTAAATAATTTTCACCATACAGTTTTTTTATGGTTAAGATCATAGACACCCTTCTTGGCAAAAGTACCTCCCACTCGGACGAAGACTATATGGAACTGGACCTGGCTTCGTACGAAGACCATGGCGGTGCCGGCCCGGCACTGCTCGTGAAGATCGCTACAATTTCCGACCTCAAGGATACCCCCCGGGTCAAGGACGAGGTCTATTCCGGCAATATCGTCATCGTCGATATCTCGCGGCTGAAGATGGACAAGATCTCCTACGAGCGGGTATTAAAGGACTTAAAAGAAGTGGCAAAGGATGTCAACGGCGACATCATCGGTCTCGGGGACCAGCGCTACGTTGTCTTAACACCGATGTCAGTCAAAATCTCCCGCGACAAGATCGGTGCATAAGGTCGTGGAAACAAAAGTACCGGGCCCGTGTCCCTGCTGCAATACTGAAATCGAATACCTGTATAAGACAGAAAATATTCCCTATTTTTCCGATATCCTCATCATATCGGCGATCTGCCCGGCATGCGGGTACAGGTTCGTTGATTCCCAGCTCATCAGGCATGGCGATCCGGCGCGGTACACACTCCTGGTCGAATCGGCAGATGACCTCTCGGTACGGGTTGTACGGAGTATGAGTGCCAGCATCGAGATCCCGGAGCTTGGTGTCAGCATCGACCCCGGCCCCCAGTGCCAGGGGTTCGTCTCCAACGTCGAGGGGGTGCTCGACCGGATCGAGCAGGTGGTGAAGGGAGCCCTTCAATGGGGGACCGACATTGAGAGGGAGAATGCCGCTGCTTTACTTGCTGATATCGCACGGGTGAAGGCCGGCGAGTTCCCGATCACGTTGATTGTAGAGGATCCCTGCGGGAACAGCGGGATCGAGAGCGAGCGGGTGAAGGAAGAGAAGTACGTGCCGGAAGAGTGAACGATCATTTTTTCAGGCAATTTTTTTTATCTTACGAATGCTCCTGCCTCAGGCTCCTTCCCGGGCACGGAGGAGTAAGACGTTTCTCTCATTCAATATTTTGATTTGATTGGACAGCATGTACGGCAATTGATGCTCCGCCACAGAAGACCAGTCGGGTGCGGTGGAATTACCTCAGGAATGTGGAGAAGTATGGGACGCCTTGTCCCGGACCGCCCTGTCCGGCGGGTTACGGGGACAGGTCCCCTTTCTCTCTCCTCCGTCGTGAACGTTTGTTCACCCTGCGGGTTCCAGGCACTGTGGACAGGTTGGCAATGCCCCAAAAAGCATCAAAATGTCCACCACCCGTAACTCTCCGACGGACAGGATTTTTGAAAAAAGGGGGACTGCACGACGGAATGCGGAATTTCTCTTTATTGCAGTTCCGGCAGCGGAACACCGGGTAGGCCTGACAGGGGATAATGCACGAGGGAAAAGATGACGTGCATCCACAG
>JAKLGN010000146.1 GCA_022710665.1 Methanoregula sp.
TGCCTACCACCCGGAGGGTATTCTGGGTGATCGGCTCGGAGAAATCGCCACCGGGAGGGGAAACCGCCCCGACCACTGTAACCGACCCGTTCCGGCCCTCTGTTCCCAGGCAGATCACTCTGCCCGCCCGCTCGTAAAATGCAGAGAGCCTTGTCGCGAGATACGCCGGATACCCTTCCTCACCGGGCATCTCTTCGAGCCGCCCGGAGACTTCCCTCAGGGCTTCACCCCATCGCGAGGTCGAATCGGCCATCAGGGCTACATCGTAGCCCATGTCCCGGAAGTACTCTGCAATCGTGATCCCGGTATAGATCGAGGCCTCCCGCGCAGCCACCGGCATGTTGGAGGTGTTGGCTATCAGGATCGTCCTTTGGATGAGGGGCAGGCCGGTCCGGGGATCTACCAGTTCGGGAAACTCGGCGAGTACATCGGTCATTTCGTTGCCCCGCTCCCCGCAGCCGATATAAACCACGACCTGGGTGTCGGACCATTTGGCAAGGGTCTGCTCCGAGACCGTCTTACCGGTGCCAAAGCCGCCCGGGATCATGGCAGTCCCGCCCTTCGTCACCGGGAATATGCAATCGAAGACCCGCTGGCCGGTAATGAGCGGGAGGACGGGATCGAGTTTCTTCTTATGAGGCCGCGGGATACGGACCGGCCAGAGCTGCATCATGGTGAGATTTGTCTTCTGGTCAAGGGTGCAGACAATCTCCGAAACGGTGAAGGAGCCGGATCTGATATCGGTCACGGTGCCACCGGCACCGTGAGGGACGAGGATCCGGTG
Organism: Methanoregula sp.; assembly: GCA_022710665.1. GTDB lineage: Archaea > Halobacteriota > Methanomicrobia > Methanomicrobiales > Methanospirillaceae > Methanoregula. Next base: position 785 of record JAKLGN010000146.1, read on the forward strand.
CTCGAAGTGGTACTCCTTCACCGTCCCGATGATATCCCCGTTGGTGACCGTATCTCCCTTCTTCACCAGGGGAACAAACTCCCATTTCTTCTCCCGGTTGAGACCGGGCGCATAGATCCCGCGGGCGATAAAGTCACCGCTCTTTGCCATGAGCACGGGGAGGGGACGCTGGACCCCGTCATAGATTGACGAGAGGAGACCGGGCCCGAGTTCCACGGAGAGAGGCTGCTCCGTGTTCACCACCGGTTCACCGATCAGAAGACCGGTAGTGTCCTCATAAACCTGGATAACCGCTTCTTCCCCTTCCAGCCGGATGATCTCGCCCCGGAGGGCTTCGTCACCAACCTTCACCACATCATACATCTTCGACCCTTTCATCCCGCGGGCGATGATGACCGGGCCCGAAATTCTCAGAATTTTCCCCGTGATCATGTCATTACCTCTTCAAAACGATGTTGTACCCGATAGCTTTTTTCAGGAGCCGCTCGATATACGTCTTCCGGTCTATCTCCTTTGATTTCGACGGCAGGGGAATAATGAGCGGCCGGTGCATCTTCTCGATACGGTCCATCACTTTCTCGTCAAGCGAGAGCATGTACTCTTCATTGACGGCAACAATCCCGATATCATCCTTGTACAGAAGCGGGGGTATAATGGTCCGGGCCTCCCCGGCATCTCTCGCTTCGAGCACTTCTGCACCGGCAAGACGGAATCCGGACGCCCGGTCGCTGTCGGTCACAACCACGAACTTATACATACACGAGCTCCTCTTTCAGGTTCTCAACGGGAAAATCCGCCGTCTTACACCGGGATATGATCCGGATATTGGTGATCTCGTTGTACTTGGCCCAGAAGTACCCGACAAGGGAGGCTACACTGAGGGGTTCGAGAAGGAACGCCCCGACACCCTCCTTTACGAGGAACCGCTCGAGCTCCTTTTCGATAACTGATATTTTCTGGGTCCGGATTGCGGCTTCGGGAATTCTGGAGAGAAAATGGTACTGCTTTGCCGCCAGGATTCTGACAACTTCATCAATGGTTGGGAGGGAGAGGAGGTGCTGGAGCGTCTTGTCGTCAAAATCCTTCCCGCCACCGATGAGATATCGCTGCGCATCCGAAGGGCCTATGCCGTCCCGGACCATCCGCAGAACCGTCCGGACATTCACGATATCAACCTCAAGCGAGAGAAGATCCCGTATCAGATTATTATTATACGTGGATGCTTTGACGGAGGCAAGGGCATCGGCATAATAATACCGGTCGAGCTCACATTCGAGAACTGCAAGATCTTTGGTTTTTGCAAACTCGGGAAAAGCTTCCGTCAGGGGTTTTGCATAGCGGATCTCCCAGGTGGCCAGGAGGTCGATGACCGCTTTCACATCGGGCTGTTTGAGAAGTTCCTTTAATGTTGCATCATCAAGTTCTCCTGCCGGCACGAGGCATTCGAGAATCTCCTCTGTTGTTGTCTGGAGGTTTTTCCCGCGGAGGATCGTTTTGATGTTCTGGACATCCCACCGGTGCAGGAAGATGGCAATATAGCGCATTGCTTCCTTCTCATCCTGGGAAAAGTCCTGGATCTTCCTGAAGGTTCTGATAAAATTCTGTCGGAGGGCGGACTCTATACAGAGAATACCCGACGACCGGCCTTTCGCCTCAATGATATCTTCCCGGTAGGGACTGTTCTCCAGATCAGCCATAAGGGATTCAAGATCCGGCTTCAGGATAAGGTCATCAAGGGCGCGGTGCGACAGGAGACGACTCTTCATCCCCCGCATCCGTGCATTGATGTACCCGTAATCCATGGTCATGCTCCGGTCAGGATGCCGTGGATCTCTTTCCTCTTGAGCTCCTTTGCCCGCTGCATCCTCGACTCAATCGTATTGGATATCACAATCGAGTTGTCAGGTACGTTCACGACAACGCCTCCTGCCGTCGTTATGTCAGTCCGGATAGACGGGGACAGGTTGAGAAGAGCGAGGGTTTTTTTACAGAGCTCCTCGTCCCGCGGATCTATATGGACAACAAATGCTGCACTCCCCAGTGCGTTGGCGGCTTCGCTGAGGAGATTTTTAAAAACACGCGGGTACTTCGGATCGGAGCGCAGGCTCAGAAAACCAGTCTCTGCTTCAAAAAAAGCCCGTTCAAACGCGACCTCCCGTGTTTTAATCAGGAGTTCCTTGTTCTCTGCCTTGGTAAGATAGAGCAGCTTGTTCCGTTCGGTCGTGATGGATTTGCCCGCGTCATCGAGGTGTGCCTGCCGGAGTTCCCCGGCCTGCTTTTTGGAGCGCGAATGGATTTCATCAACAGCTGCCGCTGCCTTGTTCCGGAGAGCCTGCTCCTTCTCGTGAGCGCTCTCTTCTACCGATTTTAACAGGTCTTCATATGCCACGTCAGATCACCAGCCCGGGTCTTGCGGCATCATCCTGTCCCCCATCCGGGTCGGAGGGATGCGGGACTGCTGCCGTTTTCGCTATTTCACCATCAGAATGATCATCGCTGCAACAACGAACCCCAGGATGACAAGTGTCTCCGGGATTGCCTCAAGGATGATGATCGACCCCGAGGTCTCCGGTCGTTCTGCAA
>JAKLGN010000147.1 GCA_022710665.1 Methanoregula sp.
AAATGATTTCGGGATTGGACAGAGAGGAGCCTCAGCAGATAATGTAAAAAAAATCAGATTTATACGCGTTTTCTTCATTCCTTTCACGATAATCCACTCACCACTCAAGCGTCACAACCGCAGGATATTTCATTCATATATCCATATCATAAAAGGAAGGTACCATGACAATCCGCACCGTAACATTCCTTCCCAGCTATCGCAAAATCGAGGTCAAGCGCGGAACAACGCTGCTCGACGCAGCCCAGCGTGCCGGGCTCAACATCAACGTAGTCTGCGGCGGACAGGGGAAATGCGGAAAATGTGTTATGTACATCCAGTCCGGCCGGACCGAGTTTGATGTGCAGAAATACGAAAGATTTTTTTCCAAAGAAGAACTGGCAAAAGGAGCCTGCCTCGCGTGTGAGACCCTTGTCCAGGGCGATCTTCATGTGGTTATTCCCGAAAGTACGCTCATCCAGGAACAGAAGATTCTCGTCGATGGACAGGATAATCCCATTGAATTACGCCCGTCGGTAAAAAAATATTACGTGGAACTCCTCCCGCCAACCCTGTCAGACCCGTCTCCGGATCTCTCCCGGCTGTTATGGGGCATCCAGAAAAGCGGCGGACCGGTTGCGGAGCAGATGTATGCTCCCCTTGAAGTTCTCCGCGAAATCCCCGGTATCCTGCGCCATAGTGAATGGAAGGTCACCGGCACTATCGGTCTTGTTCCCGGGGGGTACCGTCTCATCGATCTCCAGGAAAACGATACCTCGAAAAGGGTCTATGGTGCGGCAGTGGACCTCGGATCGACAACGATCGTTGTCTATCTCTGGGACCTCCTGTCCGGAAAAATTGTCAGTGTCGCCTCGAATTACAACAAGCAGATCAGCTGTGGTGAGGACATCCTTGCCCGCGTGAACTATGCCCGGAAAAACGGTCTCGACCGCCTCCAGTCCCTCGCAACGGAAAGCATCAACCTGGCACTGACCTCTGCTTCCAACTTGGCCGGCATTGACCGTGAAGACATCTACGAAGTGGTGGTTGCCGGCAATACGGTCATGACCCACATACTGCTCGGCATAGACCCGGCATACATGATTGCCGAGCCGTACGTTCCGGTCGTGCGCAGAGCGCTCTCTGTTGCAGCTGGCAGGATCGGTATCACCTGTAACCCGAACGGGGGACTTTTCGTATTCCCGGCCGTCAGCGACTTTATCGGGGGGGATATCATAGCAGATATTCTCGCCTCCCGTATGGCAGAACGCGAAGAGATCTCGCTTCTCATCGATATCGGCACGAACTTTGAAGTTGTTCTGGGCAACCGGGAGTGGATGTTCTCGTGTGCAGGTGCAGCCGGACCGGCTCTCGAGGGGGGAGAAGTACTCTTTGGAATGCGGGCAAATCCCGGGGCAATCGAGAAGATCCACATAGACCCTGAAAGCTTAAACCCCCGTTACAGCACGATCAATGGCATCAAACCACGGGGGATTTGTGGTTCCGGGCTTATTGACCTGCTGGCTGAATTGCTCATTACCGGTATCATCGACCGGACCGGACGTATCAACACCGGTATTGAAAATCCAAGGATCCGGAAGACCTCACACTTCCCGGAATTTGTCATTGCCGGGGCAAAGGAAACCGAAATAAACAAGGACATCGTGATTACGGAAAACGATATAAAGAACCTGATCATGAGCAAGGCATCCATCCATGCCGCCTGTGTGACGCTGATGAAACAGGCGGGGGTCACAAGGAAGGAGATTGCCACTATCTACTTTGCCGGGGCTTTTGGCAACTTCATTGACAAGAAAAATGCCACCACCATCGGCCTGATACCAGAAATTGAGATTGACCAGATCAAAAATATTGGCAATGGAGCGGTTGCCGGGGCAAATATCGCGCTTATCAACCGGAGAGCCCGGAAAACCCTTGATGATATTGCCTATAAGATCGCCTACATCGAGCTGAACGCTGAATCATCCTTCATGGATGAATACACCTCGAGCACGTTCCTTCCTCACACAGATCTGACGCTGTTCCCGAAGGTCCAGGAGATGCTTGAGACCTGCCGGATCAGGAAAGGGTGACGGGTATGGCAAAGATGATCCCCTCCTCAAGATCACTCGCAACCGGTGTCGGTGCACTGCCCCATACTGACCCGCAACAGGCTTGCGACGATGTCCTTGCCCTCTTTCCTGCGTTTCCCTACATACCTACCCTGCCGGACCGGAGCCAGCTTGAAAGCATCGTGTTCAACGATTCCGAGCAGCTCCCGGGCAGGATGATTCAAAACGACCGCCTCCTCTTTGATAGCACCCGTGACCAGACTGCTGCAATGGAAAAGGTGTACATGGACTATGTGGAAGGTAACTTCCACGATTATGGCCTCCATAAGGAATATGCATCGGCATTTATCGAGATGATGTCCCGGAGGCTGCCGGGTGCACTGGTCCTGAAATGCCAGGTTACCGGGCCGGTAACATTTGGCATGCAGGTCGTAGATGCTGACAAGCGGCCGATCTATTACGATTCCCAGCTGGCCGATGTGCTCTCAAAAATGATTGCCCTGAAAGCCTGCTGGTGTGAGCAGACGATGAGAAAGAACACCGGTGTATCAGAAACACTGGTCGTGCTCAATGAACCATACCTGGCATCGCTGGGATCATCGGTTGTCCCGGTTGACAAGGAAACCGTCCGGGCTGGATGGGACGATATTGCCGCGCTCGTTGAGGGCGGTCTTGGCATCCACTGCTGCTCGAATACCGACTGGGAGTTCGTTCTCAGTCTCAATCCCTCGGTTGTATCTGTCGATGCCTACGCTACTGCAAAGGAATTCCTGCTCTATTCCGATACGATCGTATCCTACATGGAACGGGGCGGTATCGTGGCATGGGGCATTGTCCCTGCCGAAACCAAGCTGTTCGTCACGGAAACTGTCGATTCACTCTTTGATCAGTATCTCAAAATCCGGACCCAGCTCTGTACCCGTATGCCGGAGAAGCTATTCGATGCGCAATCCCTGATCACCCCGAGCTGCGGCATCCGGTTTGCCGATCGTGAAGGATCGCTCGCTATTATGGGTGCCGCCGCAGAGATCTCGCATCGGATCCGGAAAACCACAGGCCGGGGTTGAACATGCGAAAAAAACCATTTACCATCGCCATCTCCGGCAAGGGCGGTACCGGTAAGACCGCGTTAAGTTCGCTCCTTGTCCGCTCATTCATCGAGCTTGGCGAGACACCGGTCCTCGCGGTTGATGCTGACCCGAACGCGAACCTGCATGAGGCACTCGGGGTTGTTGTACGCGAAACAATGGGCAGCATGCGGGAGGAGGCATTTACCCGCACCATACCGCCGGGCAT